>JBOHTT010000173.1:0-6922 GCA_050733775.1 Vulcanimicrobiaceae bacterium | reverse complement strand
CTGTGAGACGATATGATTGAAGGGCACGTCGTCGTTTGAGACCATCTTCGTCTTGCCAAGATTCAGACGTAATCGCGAAAGTTCGACGCCTGCATCGCGCAAAGACAGAAAGCGCAGATCAGGCATCGTGTAGACGTTCACACCGCGGCTGACGATCAGCGACACCTGACGGCCTTCGCGCACGCGCGTTCCCGGCGCGGGCTGTTGCTCCATCACGACATCGCGCGGGTACTGCTCGCTGAGCGAACGCGACACGACCACCATTTTCAGGTGCAGCGTCTGCCCGAGCGCAATCGCGTCGGCCTCAGTTTGGCCGACGATCGTGGGAACCAAGATCGTCGTACCGGACGGAACGAAAAAATCCTCAATTGCTCGTCCGAACCAGACCCCGATTCCGACAAGGAACGAAAGCGCCAGCGCAAAGACGATGTCGCGATCGGCAAGCCACCGCCAAGCCTGCCGGACGCGCGCCTGCCGGGAGCCCGCCGGTGATTTAACCGTCAGGCGCGTGCGAGCGCCTCGATTTGCGCGTCGTCGAGTACGATATTCGAATACACGTCCTGCACGTCTTCGTGTTCCTCGAGTGCTTCGAGAAACGCGATCATCTTCTGCAGCGCCGTTCCCTCCGGGCGAATCGGCTGTTTCGGCTCCATTCCGACCGAGGCATTCGTGACGCGCAACCCTTCGCGAGCGAGAGTTTCGCGGACGGTTCCCACCGCGGTGTCTTCCGTCACGATCTCCGACGTATCCGAGCCATATCGGACGTCAACGACGCCGTCGGCGCCAAGAGCCTTCTCCGTCAGCGCGTCTTCACTTAATGTGCCGGTCTCCACTTCGATAAGGCCGCGCGGCTCGAACATCCATCCGACGCTTCCCGTTTCGCCGAGATTTCCTTCATTGCGCGTGAAGAGAAAACGCAGCTCCGACGCCGTACGATTTCGGTTGTCGGTGGCGGCGTCGACGATCACGGCAACGCCTTCCGGACCGTAGCCTTCGTAGCGGATCTCCTCGATCTCTTTCTCTCCGGCTCCGCCCGCTGCGCGTGCAATGGCTCGCTTGATGTTATCGGCGGGCATGTTGTTTTCGCGCGCTTTCTCCACCGCCATTTTGAGGCGATAATTTCCTTCTGGATCAGGTGAGCCGCTCTTCGCTGCAAGGATGATCTCTTTCGACAACTTCGAAAAAAGCGCACCGCGCTGTGCGTCAGCCTTCCCCTTGCGAAGCTTGATGTTATGCCACTTCGAATGTCCGGACATAGGCTGCGCACCTTCTCCTCGCGTGAGGGCCTTCCTCGCTCGCTTTTTACAGGTTATGCTCGCTCGGAGGGCCTCACCCTCGTCAATTTAGATTGGTACTAATACTGCGATGGGGAAATCCGCGAAGAGCGCTTGCACCATCAGTCGCGGGCGGCCCGATGAGTCCGCCTCCACGATCGCGCCGGTGAATATGTTCCGAAAGCGTCGCGGAAAATTTGGAGGCAGCGTAACGTACTCGCTTCCAAACTCGAAGACGGGAAGGCCGTCCTTGCTGCGCTTCAACAGCGAATAGACCAACCGAGGCGCAACCACGACGATGCGATCGCGCGCATACGCGACTATTGAAGCGGCGCGCTTGCCTCCGGCGCTCAGACGCCGGTATGCGCCATCCAAAAACGTTTGCGGGTGCTCTTTGCGAAGCTGCAGCAACCGCCACGTAACGAACATCTTGACGCGTCCGTCCCGCCACGAGCGCAGCAGGTCGCGCAAAACTCCTAACCGTTCCTCCGCGTTCCAACTCGTCTTGATCTGCGACAAGAGGCGGGTCCGCATCTCGAAATCGACCGGCTTGCGATTGTCCGGGTCCACCATCGAAAGATCCCATAGCTCGCAACCTTGATACGTGTCAGGTATCCCCGGGGAGGTGAGCTTGATGCTCGTCTGCGACAGTCCGGATACCATCGCCGAGAAGGCAACATCTTGTACGAATACACGAAATTCGCGGAAGAGAATGCGCGATGCCGACCCTTCAAAGAGTCTTCGCACGAAATCCAGCGTCGCGTCCTCATAGGGCGGATTCGGCCTTTCCCAGCTCGAGTTGAGTTTCGCTTCACGCATCGATTTGCGAACCCACTGTGAGATCCGCTCGAGATAGTCGTCGACCTCCCCTTGCTCCGGAACCTCCGCGCCGTCGAGCCATGCCATCGGCCACGTTCCGACGAGCATCTGATATATGGCGTATTGGTCGCGTTTACTCGGCGCAGGTAACGCATCGACCATCGCACGCGGTTTCGCAAGCTTCGTGAGGAAGCGCAGCATCTTGCGCCAACGGCCAGGCATCTCGGATAGCCCGTCGATCCTCAGGCGGGTATCTTCGCCTCGCTTGTGATCGTGCGTCGCAGTCGCAAGCATCGCATGCGGGAAGTCGGTGGCTCTGTTTCCGTTTTGACGATGGAATGCAGCGGCGGAGGACCCGAACCGGCGAGGATCGCCGCCAACCTCGTTCAGCGACAATAAACGGACGTAGCGATAGAACGCGGTATCTTCCATGGCTTTGGCCATGACGGGTCCGGTGTATTGCTGAAACCGCATGATGAAATGCAGAACGTCGGCCGGAGTGTAACCTGCGTCCGGCAGCTCGAGAATTCGCAAGGTCAATGCGTCGGAAATAAAGACGAAGATCGACTCGTCGACCAGGGGACTACGCTTCTCCGCTTGCAGCACGGCCCACTCGATGAAGCGCCGGTCTTCTTCATCCGCACTCCATCCCGCCACATACGTCCGGTAAACCGGAAAAGAGGCGACGACCGCGGCGATACCGTCCCGCAGCCCGTCGTAGGTAAAGTCGCTCGACCGCATATCGGAGAGAGCGATTCGGAATAACGCCGTCGCCAGCCACGTGAGCTCGCTGGAAAGAACGTTGGTTATGACGTATTGCTTGGATTCGTAGGCAACGTCGTCAAATGACGCTTCGACGCCGGCGAACGATTCGTAAATTCGATCGAATGCCGCTTCCGAGCGCGGGTTGACGAAGAGCTCGTTTACGGCATTCATGAAGTCGTAGCCGGTCGTACCGTCGACTTCCCAATCAGCCGGCAGCCGCTCGAAGCGAGCGAGGATCTTTTCGACGAGCAAATAGATTGGTTGATTTAGGACCATCGCGCGCTCGCGTAACAATCGGCAATAGCCACCGGGGTTGAACAAACCGTCGACGTGATCTATTCTCAAGCCTTGCAAACTACCGTCGGCGATCATCTCGAATAAGAGCCGGTGAGTTTGCGCCAGCACCTCGGAATCCTCGATCCGCAGACCAGCCAGCTCGTTGATATTGAAAAACCGGCGATAGTTGATTTCGTGCAACGACACGCGCCATGAGGCCAACCGGTAATGCTGCTGCTCGAGCAGCGCGTGCAATTTGTCGCGGGAACCGGATTCGTCCAGTGCGCGCTCGAGCGATGTGGCCGTTGCCGGGTCGCTCTCGACCAGCGTGGCCAACTGCTCTTTGAGCGCATCGGCCTGCCGTCGTGGATCTTTGGCGCCGTTGCCGAGCGCCGCAAAACCGTGTGCGAGCTGCATCAGCTGCGTGCGGGGCCCGTCCGTAAGGGCGGCAGCTCGTTCGAGCACGCCTGCATACGACGCCGGCGCGATCGGAAATGCCAAGTCGTAGTAGGAGACGACCATCATCCCGTGCTCGGAATCGTACTTCGGTGCTAACTCTCCACGCTGCAAAACGCGGCCGTAGTGGTCACCGAGAAACGGCAAGAGCACTTTTCCATCGAGATCTTCGCGCCGTGGGTGCCAATCGACGTCAAAGAATTTTGCATACGGCGAACGTTCTCCCCATTCCAAAAGATCGGTCCACCAACGATTCTCGATCCCGCGAATTCCCATGTGATTTGGCACGAAATCGAGGATGTGGCCGATTCCGTGTTGTTGCGCTACGGTAATCAGCTCGCGATGTTCCTCCGGCGTTCCAATCTCCGGATTGAGCGTATTGTGATCGACGACGTCGTAGCCGTGCTCGCTGCCTGGCCGCGCTCGTTGGTACGGGGAAGCATAGATCGCACCGACGCCGAGGTCGGCAAGATACGGCACGATAGCTGTGGCGTCGGTGAAGCGGAAGTGACTCGAAAACTGCAGCCTGTACGTTGCAAGCGGAACGACGGGAAGCCGCTGGTCGCCATTCATGGCGCGAGACCCCACCGCGCGCTCCACGCCGGCGCAACATCGCCTTCGAACGGGATCGTCGCGTAGAGCTCCTTGCCCCTGATCCGTTCGGCAAATCCGTTTTGCGGACGTGGCGCGAGATTTGTCTCTAGGGTAAGAAGCGCACCGTCGGCGAGACGCCAGCTGCAATACAAACCTCGCTCGCCGCGCCGAACACACTCCGCATCCGCGCCGGTGACGCCGGCGAGTCGCGGAACGATTTCGGTGCGGCGTATGCGCAAGAGCTCGCGATAAAGCTCCAGCACGCGCCGGTGCTCCGGTTTTTTCGGCTCGTTCCAATCAAGAACGCTGTGCTCGAACGTCGCCGGGCTCGCAGGATCGGGGATGCGCTCGCGTGCGGCAGGATCGGCAAAACGCGCGAAGCGCGCGAACTCCCGGCGCCGTCCCTCCGTAACGAGCTTCGACAGTTCCGGTTCGAAATCGCAGAAATAAAGGAAGGGCGTGGACGCTGCCCATTCTTCACCCATGAACAAGAACGGCGGTGACGGTGCCAAGAGCATCGTCACGAGCGCTGCCCGAATTGCCTCGGGCGGCGCGAGAGCCGAGATGCGCTCTCCGAACGCGCGGTTACCGATCTGATCGTGGTTCTGGAGAAAGTTGACGAATTGCGAAAGGGCCGCGCCGTCCGTCGGCCCACCGCGCGGTCGTCCGCCTCGAAAAGCGGACGCTTCTCCTTGAAATGCAAATCCCTGCGTCAATGCGCGGCCCAGCAATCCGACCGGGTCCGCCGTGAAGTCTTCGTAGTAGCCATCGCCTTCGCCGGTGAGAGCGACGTGAAGGGCATGATGAACGTCGTCGTTCCACTGTGCATCGTACCCGCGCTCGAATGCCGTCGTATCGTTGTCATCGTTCTCGACGACCAGATAAACGCGCCGATCCTTCGAGCGATGGGCCTCTGCCGCCAGCTCGCGTAAGATGTGCGTTGCGGAGTCGTCGTAGATTTCTTGGGTTGCGTCGAGGCGGAGGCCGTCGAAATCGTACTCGTACAGCCAATAGCACGCGTTTTCGATTGCGAACCGGCGCACCGGTTTATTTCTGGGAGCGCCGTAGTCGATCGCATCTCCCCAGGGCGTGTGATGCGCTTTCGTGAAAAACTGGGGCGCGTACGATCCCAGATAATTGCCCTGTGGTCCGAAATGATTGTAGACCACGTCTAAAAGTACCGCGAGTCCACGCGAATGCGCGGCGGCGACGAACGCCTTGAGATCGTCGGGCCGTCCGTAGCACTGCGCCGGTGCGTACCAGAGCACGCCGTCATACCCCCAGTTGCGGGCGCCGGGTCGCTCGGCAAGCGGCATGAGCTCGATAGCATTTACGCCGAGGTCGACGAGATAATCGAGACGCTCGGCCGCTTCGGCATACGTCCCGGAGCGCGTGAACGTGCCGACGTGCAATTCGTAAAACACGAGCGCTTCCGGCGCCGGCGGCGCATTCGCCTCCGGCCATCGGAACGCGCTGGGGTCGATCACTTCCGACGCCGCCGCTGGTCCCTCCGGCGCGAATCGTGCAGCGGGATCCGGCACGCGACGCGCGCCGTCGATTTCATAGAAGTAGCGCGTTCCGGCCCCGCATTCCGCGTCGCTGATTTCGTACCAACCGCTGCCCACGGGTTCCATCGGAACGGTGCGCTCCACACGGTCGGAGACGATGGCGACGCAGACGCCGCTTGCGGCGGGCGCCCACAGCCGAAAGCGCACGCCGGCGCCGGACACTTGCGCGCCCCACGTCATCGGATAGGCGCGCGTCAACGACGAGCGCCTACTCGATCCAAGATCGATAGCAAACCGCGGACGGGAATTTGTACCCATGTGGGCCGGTTAGAAAGCTCGTACCCTAGTTCGTAGAGCGCCTTTGCGATCGTAAACAGATCGAGAAGATCCGAATCGATGCGACGGCCGGACGCAGCTTCGTATTCTGACAGAAAGGCGTGCGTAGCCTCGTTACGCCAACGCTCGATATCGGCGCGGAACGTGTCGGCATTCTCTTCAAGCCGCTCGGGGCCGATGGACATCAACGAATGAACGGCGGCGTAATCGAACGATCGCAGCATGCCGGCAACGTCGCGAAGCTGCGCGTGCTTGCGCCTGCGCAGCTCAAAAGGCAACTGCGTCTCCCCCTCGAGATCGACGATCAAAACGTCTTCGGTGACGACGAGGACCTGGCCGAGATGAAAATCTCCGTGAATACGAGTCTTCACTGTGGGGCGCGCGCTGCGCGCCGCTTCTGCAATCCGTTGCGTGAGCTCCTCACGGCGAGCGACCAGCGCGGATGCATTGGCCTGCTCCGTACCAAGAGCCGGCAGCACGGCCTGCAGCAAGTCGAGATTGATCGAGGCGCTCCGGGCGATGTCCTCAGCCCACGCGCGCAGCTCGTCGGCCTGTACGTCTTCAGGCGCAAACGCCGGATCGTCGCGTGCAGCGAGCAGCGCAGAGTGCATTTCCGCTAGCCGCCGGCCGAGGATGCGCGAATACTGCGCATAGATCGGCAACGGATCCTCATCGAAGCGGCGTTCCAGAAGCGCCTTGAGGAAGCGAAGCGTCACGTCCCAGCCGTCGCCCTGGTTGATGACGTATTCATGTGCGACGGCGAGCGCGCTCGAAATGCCTGACGAATCGACGTATTCCAGCATCCCGAGGAACTTTGGTGTATTTGCAAACCCTTTATTCAGGAGGAAACGCGACATCTCGATTTCGGGATGGATGCCCTGTTGCAGCCGGCGG
>JBOHTT010000172.1:0-6414 GCA_050733775.1 Vulcanimicrobiaceae bacterium | reverse complement strand
GACCTACGTTGAGACGATGCGAGGACTTTTGCGCACCGGAGACTCGAATCTCGCCTTCGACAAAGACAGCGCCGACCAAACCTACGAAGGTTTCGCCAAGCGCGTCGAAGAGAACCAAACGTGCGCCGCGGCGAGCGTTTCGCAAAACTAAGCGACGATAGCTCAACTGGTAGGCGGCCCCCGGCGGGGCCGCTTTTTTTTGCCGCGAAGACCCGGGGCCATGCCTGTGCAGAGTCATCGTTTGCGCGACACCACGAACGTTCGCATGGAAACGCTCGGCCCAAACGATGAGGCCGATGTCGCCGCGTTCTTGCGCGCGGTTCCGGAACGCGATCTCCTCTTCGTCGGCTTCGACGTACGCGACGCCGAGGTCGTCCACCGATGGGCGAATCCGACCGCGCATCGCGACGCCGCCGGCGTCGTCGCGCGTCGCGGCGCCGAAATTCTCGGGCTCGCCGTGCTGCAGCGCGATCGCGCGCCGTGGAAGCGTCACGTCGGCAGCGTCCTCGTCGTCGTCTCGCCGCAAGCCCGCGGCTTAGGCCTCGGGCAAGTGCTCGTGCGTCAAGCGATTCAGGTCGCGGGCGAGCTCGGTCTCGAAAAGATCGCGGCACGCATGGTGGTCGAGGATCGCAACACCGTGCACGTCTTCGAAAAGCTCGGCTTTCGCCAAGAAGGCCTCTTGCTCGATCACGCTAAGGCGTCCGACGGGACCCTTTACGACATCGCGTACATGGGGCTTTCGTGCAAGCCGCGCAGTACGGCACGCTGAACGCTTCGATTCTTTTTCTCGGCACCGGCGGAGCGCGTTTCGTCGTCGCGCGACAGATTCGCGCATCCGGCGGAATGTGGTGGCGTTTCGGCGAGACGCAGATCCACGTCGATCCCGGGCCCGGCGCGCTCGTTCGCGCGCTTTCTCACGTGCCGCCGTGCGAACCCGCGCGGCTCGATGCGATCGTGCTTTCGCACAAGCATCTGGATCATTCCGGCGATGTCAACGCCATGATCGAAGCGATGTCGCAAGGCGGCTGGCGCCCGCGCGGCATGGTCCTTGCGCCGCACGATGCCTTCGAAGGCGAGCCGGTAATTTTCCCGTATCTGCGCCGCTTCGTTCCACGCATGGAATATTTGCACGAGCACGGTGGGCCGTATCAAATCGGTGAGGTCGAGATTCGCGCGTCGGTCCGTCACAAACATCCTGTCGAAACCTATGGTCTCCATGCGCTGCACCGGTACGACGGCGGCGAAGTGCGCCTCTCGTACGTTCCGTGCACCCGCTATTTCGAAGGTCTCGTCGAAGACTACGTCGCGGCGCGTCCGGACGTGCTCGTCGTCAACGTGCTGCGCTACCGCGACACGATGGATGTCGATCATCTCACGTTCGATCAAGCCAAGAACTTGATCGCGCAAGTGCATCCGCGCGTGGCGGTGCTCACGCACTTTGGGACGCGCATGCTCGAACAAGATCCCAGCCGCCTCGCGCTCGAGCTCGAAGACGAGCTCGGATTTCGCGTTCACGCCGCACGCGACGGCTGGACGCTCGATTTCGCGACCGGGCTCGTTTAGTTCGGTCTGCGCTGCCAAGCCGCCGGGGCGCGTCGCTGTTGCTGCTGCTCGCGCTGGCGAAAGCGCTGCAACGGCGCGCGGATCTGGTTCCAATGCGGCGGCAGCGCGCGCTTGTTCAGCAGCGAGCCGTCGTACAGATACACGCGTCCTTGTCGCGTCACGACGTTCACGAGCGGACCACCGCCGCCGATCCGCGCGTTGGCTTCGCCGCCGCGATTCACGAACGGCGTCGGCTGATCGAAGCTCTGATAAATTTGGCCCGGCGGGCCTTTTACGGCGATGCTGGCCGCCCCGTTGACGCCGAGCGCAACGTGACCCGTCACCGTTTCAAAGCGAGCGAGCCCCGGCTGAAACGAACCGTTGTTGTAGAGAATCGAACCGCTCGTGCTGGTGGCTTCGATCTGCCGAACGTTGCAGCGCTGGAACACCATGTTGCTGACGGCGGTGCGCGTGCGCAAGCGATCGAAGTTCGAATCGACGACGAAGATCTGTCCTTGCAGATTTTGCGCGAAGGCGTCGCCGCTCACGTCGCGCAGGACGAGCGGACCCGCGCGCTGTTGCGCGATCAGTTGTCCGTGGTAATTTTCGATTTGCGTTGCGGCGAAGCCGTTGATCGAGAGTACGCTCGTGTCGGCGGGGATCATCACGTTTGCGACGTTGGGCGGCACTTGAATGCGCACCGTGTCGTGCTCGCCCGACGGAATTTGCACGGGAAAGTTTTCCGGTCCCAGCGTGACGTTTTGTCCGTTCGGGCCTTCGATCGTTTGCGCCGGAATTGGAACGGAATACGGCGCGGTCGGCGTGGTGGGCGCGAGTCTGCCTGGATGGCGCTCGATGCCCGGAGCGTCGGCGCCTGCGTCGACGGAGATCTGCTGCCGGTCCCAGGTCGTAATCCAAATCGGCTGCGTGTGCTGGATCAGCACGATCGGGTGGGCGGAGACGTCAATGATCGTCGGCTCCGCGAACGCAGCGCGAGCCGTTACCGAGACGAGGAGAAACGCGAAGAGGACCGCAGCGGCGGCCCTTCGCGCGAGGACCTGAAAACCCACATCACAAGCGTACAGGGCTGCTTGCTGTGCGGTCATTGGATTCTCTTTAGCGTTCGCGGGGAAGGCTGACCGTGAAAACCGAGCCTCCCTCCGGCCGCTTCCCTGCCGCGACCGTTCCGCCATGGACGCGCGCGATGCTGCGGACGATCGCGAGCCCCAGCCCGGTGCCCTCTACCGCCCGGGTGCGAGATTTGTCGGTTCGGTAGAAGCGGTCGAAGACGCGAGAGAGCGACTCGTCGTCGATGCCGACGCCGCTGTCGCGTACTTCCGCAATCACGTCGTCGCCGCTCGTTTGAATTGCGACGTCGACGCCGCCGCGATCTGTGAATTTGATGGCGTTATCGATGAGGTTCGTGAACAGCTGGTGCAGCAAGGCATCCGAGCCGTACACGATCGCGCCGTCGCTGCCGGGCACGAACGACAGCCGCAAGCCTTTTTGCTCCGCCTTCATGCGCGCGGATTCCGTGGCGTCACGCGCGACCGCGTTGAGATCGATCGGCTCTTTCGGAATTTGCTCGCCGGAATCGGCTTTCGCCAAGAGCAGCATGCCGCTGACCATGCCGGCCAAGCCGGAGCTTTCGTCGATGATGGCTTCGAGGCTCTCGCGACGGATGCGTTCGTCGCGATCCGCCCAGCGCCGCAACATTTGCGCGTTTGCATTGATGACGGTGAGCGGCGTCTTGAGCTCGTGCGAAGCGTCGGAAATGAATTGCCGCTCGCGCGCGAAGGCGGCTTGGAGTCGATCGAGCATCCGATCGAAGGCCGCAGCCAACCGCCCGAGCTCGTCTCTGCGATTGCTCCATCCGATTCTGCGGCTCAGCTGTTCCGAGCCGATCACTTCCATCGTCGCGGTGAGCCGCTTGACCGGATCGAGGACCAGCGACGCGATTCCGATCGACGCCAACACGACGAGCACGATCGCACCCAGCGTCACGACGATCACGATGTTGCGCGCGCCTCTTAGCGCTTGCCGCACGGCGTCGAGTCGCTCGCCGACGTGCGCGACCCCGATGACTTCACCTTTTTGAACGAGCGCTTCGTCGTAGACGACGAGCGCATCGAGAAAATATGTCTTGGTGGGATGTTTCGGGGTCAGTTCCGGATCCGGCGGAAAGATAAATGAGCCGGTGTTGCTGCTCTTTCCGATCGGTTGTCCTTTGGCGTTGTCGATCTGCACGAGCGTCGTCGGCGAGGCCCACGCTTCGAGATTACTCTGGGTCGCGATCAGCGACGCGAGATCTTGATTGGACGCGACGGAAGAAAGCCCAAAGGGCGACACGGTCCTGCGGATCTCCGTCGCGACGGACGTCGCGCGCGTCTCCGATTGGTGGATCAGGATCGAACGGAACGCCAAGCTCATTGCGAGTGCGGCGATGGCGAGCGCCACGACAAAGAGCGCGCCGTAGGCAACCGCGATGCGCCACTTGAGCGAGCTCATCCCCGCTCAGATTTTGAGGGCGTACCCGACTCCGCGGACCGTTTGAATGAGTTTGGGATCGAAGCCCTCATCGACTTTCCCGCGCAAGTAGCGGATGTAGACGTCGATGAGATTCGAGTCTCCGAGAAAATCGCTCCCCCACACGCCGTTGAACAGCTCGTCGCGCGTGTGCACCTTATTGCGGTGCAAGAGCAAATACTCGAGAAGTGCGTACTCCTTGGCCGTGAGCTGGATGGGCTTGCCGGCGCGCGACACTTCGTGGCGGTCGCGATCCATCACCAGGTCAGCGGCTTCCAGGATGTTTGACGCCGGATTGCGGTCCCGCAGACGGGCGCGTATCCGCGCCAGCAGCTCGTCGATCGAGAACGGCTTTGTAAGGTAGTCGTCGGCACCGGTATCGAGGCCGGCCACGCGATCCGGAATGCGGTCCTTCGCCGTCAGCATGATGATCGGAACCTTGCTCTTGGCGCGAACGCGGGAGCAAATCTCCAGGCCGTCCATCTTCGGCAGCATCAAATCGAGGATGATGAGGTCCGGCTCCTTGAGAGCCTTCTCGAGGCCCGAGAGCCCGTCGCGGGCGATCTCGACCTCATAGCCCTCGTGCTCCAGCTCGAGCTGCAGTACGCGCAAAATGGCTGCATCGTCCTCGATGACGAGCACCCGGAATTTCCGGCTCGCGATGTCGTTCACACAGATGGTTATCGAAGGGCTCCGAACGCTTTCCTGGTCGGCGCATTAGGGGACTCCTCAACTCTCATCCCGGGTACATTTGCCGTAGGGAAGGGGGAGCTGTCTTGGACGAAAGCATGCCTCTCGTCGCCGCCGTCGCGCTGTTCGGGCTGCCGGTCGCAGGTTGGATCGTCGTTCGCGCGATGGAACATACCGAACGCATGGAGATGATCCGGCGCGGCATGACGCCGCCGCCCTATGCCGGCCGTTCCGCCTCCACGCCGTCTTCTATGGGCCCGCTCGTGCTGACTGTGTTCTCGCTTGCGCTGCTCGCAGCGGCGTGGCTCATCGGCTTCTCCGCGATTATGTATTCACCGAATGCGGTGTCATCGTCGGCATTCTTGCTCTTTGCCTGCATTGCAGTCGTACCGTTCGTCATCATGCGTGCGTTGCGCGTTCGTCCTACCCGCCGCTTGCGTGCGCTACCGCCTTCCGACGACTCGTAACGGTTCGGTCGCAAAAACAATCAAGGACGCCGCAGCGTCCTTGATATCTTTTTCATGAAAATGAAGACGGTTATTTGCAGGTGACCAGGGCCATCGCCCATCCCGATTTCGTACGTGTGCGAACGAGGTAGCCTTCAGGAGTGCGATCGTAGACTTGATAGCCCGCTCGGAGCGCGTCGGCTAACGTCTTGAACACCACCAGTCCAGCCATGGCGGGATCCTCCTTTCTGCGGGTGTCTACCCTATCAACGGCATCCTATCGGAATTGTTCCAGTGTGCGGTAGTAGTCTAGGTTAATGTTCGAGTAAAGATTGTGACAGGGGGGTGGCACTCTGCTCGCACGAAGTCAGGATTTCGTGACGCCCGACACGGCCACTGCCCCTCGCGTTCACGCTACGGTTGTCACCGACCGTCGAGAGCCGCATCCGGGTATCGTCATCCTTAATTTGTACTCACCGGCACTCTGTGCGGAAGTGCAACCGGGACAGTTTGTGATGGCCATTCCGTCGCGCGGCGTCCTCCCTGCAACTGCCCTTGGCGTCTACGAAGCATGGGACCAACATGTCAGTCTAATGATCGTGTCGGCGGGGCCGCGCACAGCCGATTTAGCCGCGCTGCGCAGTGGCGACGCGCTCGATCTCCTCGGTCCGCTTGGCAACGGCTTTTTCCTCGACAACGTGCCTCACTCGGTCGGTATCGTTGCGGGCGGTGTTGGTTTGGCGTCGGTGTTGTCGGCTGCAAAGCGCTGCGTCGCTGCGGGTGCGCGCGCGACGTTGTATTACGGCGCGCGCACTGCGACCGCGCTGGTCGACGTCGATCGTTTTGAGTCGGCGGGATGTGAGGTCGCACTGGCCACCGATGACGGCAGTCTCGGCCATCACGGATTCGTCACCGATTTGCTGCGCGCGAGCGCCCTTCCGCAGCTCCTCTTGGCTTGCGGTCCCAGTCCGATGATGCGCGCGGTCGCAGCGCTCGCGCAAGAGCGCGGCGTGCCGGCGCAGTTGTCGCTTGAAGAAAATTTTGGCTGCGGCGTCGGCGCCTGCTGGGGATGCGTCGTCCCGCTCGACCGCAAAAGCGCGCAAGCGCCGCACTTTCCGCCGCCGACGGCGCACGAGCCGCGGCCGTTCGTTCACGCGCGCGTTTGTAAGGAAGGCCCCATATTTTGGGCCTCGGAGCTGAAATGGTGATA
>JBOHTT010000171.1:0-3936 GCA_050733775.1 Vulcanimicrobiaceae bacterium | reverse complement strand
GCGCAACTCAGCCGCGATCGCGACCGCATTCGCACGCTAATGGGTCTTTCGGATATCGCGTCCTAAATGGCCGTAGCGACCGCGACGCGTCAGCCGGAAACCATTCCGTCGACGATGAAAGCGGCGGTGCTCTTCGGCCCAAGAGACATTCGCGTCGTCGACAAACCGGTGCCGAAGCCGGGACCCGGCGAAGTGTTGGTGCAGGTCGCGATGTGCGGCATGTGCGGCACGGATCTGAAAATCTTTGAAGGCTCTTTTCCGCTGACGCCGCCCTACGGGCAATTTACGCCGGGCCACGAGTGGACGGGACGCATCGTCGCGCTGGGCGACGCGGTGGATGAATTTACCGTCGGCGAAGACGTCGCAATCGAAGCCCATCACGGCTGCGGGCGCTGCGACAATTGCGTGATCGGGAAGTACACGGCGTGCCTGAATTACGGAAATCGCGCGAAGGGACAACGCGCGACGGGCATGACGGCTGACGGCGGCTTTGCGCAGTACGCCGTGCATCACGTGAGCGCGCTCCACGATTTGCCGCAGCCGCTCGGATACAAAGACGCCGTGCTCATTATGACGGCCGGCACGGGCCTATACGGTCTCGACGTTGCGGGCGCGTACGTGCTCGGCGCGGACGTCGCGATTTGGGGGCCGGGTCCGGTGGGACTCATGACGCTGCAAGCCGTGCGCGAGCTCGGCGCGAACAGCGTGATTCTGGTGGGCACGCGTGCGAGCCGGCTGCAGATGGGCCGCAAGCTCGGAGCCGATGAGATCGTCAATGCGCGCGAGACCGATCCGGTCGCGCGCATCATGGAGATCACCGGCGGAAAGGGCGTCGATCTTGCGATCGAAGCGTCCGGCGCCGTCGATGCGCCACAGCAATGCGCGAGTGTCACAAAACGTGGTGGGAAAATGCTGATCCTTGCCTTCTATCCCGGGCCGGTAACGCTCGATTTGAGTGCGATCGTGCGCGGCGACATCTCGATCTTTACCAGCCGCGGCGAGGGCGGTAACAACGTGAAGCGTGCCGTGTCGCTGGCGCGACGGGGACGCTTGCAATGCGCGTCGCTCGTCACGCACGAGTTTCCGCTGGAAGAAATCGGCGAAGCGCTGCGCGTCATGCGCGAGCGCGAAGGCGACCCCCTCAAGATCGTCGTCATTCCGCCTCAGGCTCCGGCATGAACGTCGCGGTTCTCGACGATTATCAGCGCGTCGCCCGCGACTTCGCGGATTGGGGCTCGTTAGGCTCCGACGTCAAAGTCCAATTCTTCGAGGATCATCTCGAGGACGAAGACAAGCTGGTCGCGCGCTTGGCGGGTTTTGAAGTCATTGCGATCATGCGCGAGCGCACGCCGTTCCGGCGCTCGCTGATCGAGCGATTGCCGAAGCTCAAACTACTCGTGACGACGGGGAAGCGAAACGCGTCGGTTGACGTCGCGGCGTGCAAAGATCGCGGGGTCACCGTGTGCGGCACCGGCATAAGCGACGGCTCGACCGTTGAGCTGACGTGGGCGCTGATCCTGGCGGTCGTGCGCGGCATTCCACGCGAGGAGCGCGGGATGCACGAGGGGCGCTGGCAGGTCGGTCTCGGTATGGAGATTCACGGGAAGACGCTCGGCGTCGTCGGGCTCGGGCGCCTCGGTTCGCAAGTCGCCAAGATCGGTATGGCATTCGGGATGAAGGTGATTGCGTGGAGCCAGAATCTCGCGACGGAGCGCGCGAACGAAGTCGGCGTGGAGAAAGTGACCAAGGAAGAGCTGTTCTCGCATGCCGACATCGTGACCATCCACTACGTGCTCAGCAATCGTTCGCGCGGACTCGTCGGTGCAGCGGAGTTCTCGAAGATGAAGAAGACGGCGTATTTGGTCAACACGTCGCGCGGACCGATCGTCGATTCGGCCGCTCTCGTCGACGCGCTACGCTCCGGGAAGATAGCCGGCGCCGGCATCGACGTCTACGACCGTGAGCCGCTCCCGATGGACGATCCGCTGCGCAAGGCGCCCAACGCCGTGCTCTTGCCGCACGTTGGGTACGTATCCGACGGCGTGTACCGGATTTTCTATCCCGATACCCTTGAAGACATCAAAGCGTGGCTGTCGGGCAAACCGATACGGGTAATCGAACCATGATGGGATTTCTGCTCGTTAAGTTCTTTCACGTCCTGTTCGCGATCGTCGCGATCGGCGCGAACATCAGCTATGGCGTGTGGTTCGCGCGTGCGGCGAAGAATCCGCAATCAGCGGTCGTGCTCTTGCGCGGCGTGCAATTCATCGACAATTACATCGCGAACCCCGCGTATATCTTGATGCTGCCTACGGGAATCATCATGATACGCCTTGGCGGCTATTCGTTCGCGTCGCATTGGATTTCGTGGGCGATGGGACTGTGGGTAATCGCTATGGTCGTTGCCTATGCGTTGTACACGCCGACCCTCCGCAAGATGATCGAAGCGGTCGCGGCCGGGGGCATAAATTCGCCCGCTGCAAACGCGCTGAACAATCGCGGCCGCGTCCTCGCGGCGATCCTCGGGATCCTCGTCCTCGCGATCTTGGTGCTGATGATTTTTAAGCCAGCCTAATCGTGTAGCAGCGGCACGATAACGGGGCCGAGCCCCCACAGCAGAAGCATTTCATGCTTGCTCGCGATCGTATCGCAGAGGCGTGACGCCTCTCTCGTGTCATCCCGAGCGTAGGCGCTCGCAAAGCGCCGTAGTCGAGGGACCGCGATAACATTGCGGGCAGCGAAACGATAGCTAAGGGCCGAGGGCGGCATCCTGCCTATGCTGCTGCGCGAAGCTCGTCGCGAAAGAGGCGGGCAACGATTCTCGCCATTTCAGGATCGACCGCGCGCAATCGCTCACGCGTCGCGTCGGGCCACGGCGATGCCGGATCGTTTGCGCCGATATGAGCGCGCATCGCCTCCGCGAAATATTCATCGATGCCTGAGGCCGCATACGGCGTGACGAACGCCTTCGCGCGCGAGTAGGCGCGGCGAATCACCGGATCGACGCCCGAACGATACGTGCCGCCGCCGAGCGCGCAGTCCAATGCGTGGCCGAACTCATGCGCGACGGTCATGGCGCCGAGCGAACGAAGGAGCACGCGCCGCTCCTCCACGACGAACAGCCCCGCCGGCGGCGCCGGCCACGCATCCACATCGATGCCGAGTCGACGCAACGCGGGCGAATGTTCGCGATAGTGCTCGCGAGCGGTGAGGATCTGCACCCTGATGCCCGAGGAAGCCGCAAACCTCAGGGCGCCGGCACCGAAACGGTCGAGCGTCGCGGCAACGGCCGCGATCGCATTCGGATCATCGGCAGCAATGAGATCTTCGGAAAGCCACTCCGACACCGAGCGACGATAGCGCCGCCAGGTGAGCGCAATGTTTCGGGCGCTTTAATTACTTACAGACGAGCCGTCCGTCGACATTATCGACTTCGCCACGGCCACGGCACGGGATATGCAGCATGGAGTTGATGTAACGGCCCTTCGAGGTCTCGCAGGCCGCGTGCAGGACGCCCATTCCTCCCATCGTCGACATAACGGAGACGCGGATGTCGCGGCACGATCGGAGATACGGCCCCTGGGGCTGTATGGCGTTCCCGCACTTCAAGCGGCCAAAGTGATTAATAATTTCACGACCCGCGCACTCAGAGAGCGCGATGCTCGTCGGTGCAAAGTGAAGACCGCTCTCACCTCGGCAGTGCGCGTGCAGGACGCCGCCGCGAACTTCGAGATTCTTGCAGGTCTCTTTATACGACCCCGGCGGCAGATTTTGCGCCGCGCACGGCGTCAATCCCAACGCGAAAACGACGGCGAGAGCGGCGGAGGCCGCGATCTGTTTCATGCTCGGTGATGCCGATTTCGAGGATGCGGCTCCTCTTTTCGCTTAGTAACTGCGCATGCCGGAGCGCAATCGCGTAACGCCCTATGGCGAGAT
>JBOHTT010000170.1:0-8360 GCA_050733775.1 Vulcanimicrobiaceae bacterium | reverse complement strand
TCTGCACGGCTTCCGCAGCATGCTCGCGTGCTTTGGTCGATGCAAAGAGTTTCGCCATGCTGGCTTCTTGGACGAACGGCTTGCCGGCGTCGCGAAGCGCGGCGGCGCGATACGTGAGCAGCCGGGCGGCATCCAGATCCGTAGCCATGCGCGCGATCTTGAAGCTTACGCCCTCAAATGCGGCGATCGGCTTGCCGAAAGCTTGGCGATCTTTCGCGAACGCAACCGACGCTTCGAGGCACGCCGCGAGAATTCCGACAGCCTGCGCGGCGATGCCGATGCGTCCCGACGTCAACGTGCGCAGCGCGCTGCGTATGCCCTCGCCTTCGCCCGCGAGCAGCGCGTTTGAGGGAACGCGGACGCCCTCAAAGGCGATGTCGCAGGTGTTGCTGGTGTGAACGCCCAGCTTGTTCGTGACGTTCTCGATCGTCATTCCCTGCGCTTCGGAGTCGATCAAAAACGCCGAAACGCCGCGCGAGCCTTCGGCGCCGGTGCGGAACATGGCCATGGTGACGCCCGAGTAGCCGCCGTTCGTGCACCATTGCTTGCGCCCGTTGAGCACCCAGGCATCGCCGTCGCGACGTGCAGTTGCGCGAATCGCCGCGCTATCGGAGCCGGCTTCGGGTTCGGTGAGCGCGAATGCCGCGATCGCATCGCCGCCGGCGAGCTTCGGCAGATACTTCTGCTTTTGTTCGTCCGTGCCGAGCGTCAGGATGGCGGCACAGATCATTGCGTGCACCGAGAGCGTCACCCCGCTGCCCGCGTCGACTTTCGCAATCTCTTCGATCGCAAGCGCGAGGCTCACATAGTCCGCACCGGCTCCGCCAAACTCTTCGGGCACGGCGATGCCCATAAGTCCGGCTTCGGTCAGCTTGGTGTAGAGTTTGCGCGGGAAGGCGTGGGTTCGATCCCACTCGGCGATATGCGGCGCGATCTCGCGGCGGGCGATCTCCGCGGCGAGCTGCGCGATCGCGAGCTGATCGTCGGTGAGCGCGAATTGTGCGGCTCGCTCGGCGAGCGTGACTATGCCTCGACTTTCTTCCCGCCCTCATAGCGGTAGAAGCCGCGTCCGGTTTTTCTGCCGTACCAGCCTGCGTCGACGTATTGCCGCAAGAGCGGGCACGGATTGTATTTTTGATCGCCTAAGCCGTCGTTCAGCACTTCCATGATCGCAACGCACGTATCGAGGCCGATGAGGTCGGCGAGCTCGAGCGGACCCATCGGATGATTCAGGCCGAGCTTCGCGACCGTATCGATATCCTCGGCCGACCCGACGCTTTGAAAGAGCGCCCAAGCCGCCTCGTTGATCAGCGGCATCAAGATGCGATTCGCGATGAAGCCTGCGAAATCGCGCGACTCGACGGATGTCTTGCCGAGATTTGCCGCCAGATCGTGCACGAACTTCGCCGTCGCATCCGTGGTTTGCACGGCGCGAATCACTTCGACCAGCTTCATCACCGGAACGGGATTCATGAAGTGCATGCCGATGACGCGCCCGGGATGATCGACGACCGCGGCGAGCTTCGTAATCGAGATCGACGACGTGTTGCTTGCGAGAATCGTCTCGGGCGCGACGGAATCGTTGAGCTTGCGAAAGATCTCCAGCTTCAGCTCGAGATTTTCCGTCGCAGCTTCGACCGCGATCGCAACGTCGAGATCGCTGAAGTGCGGCCGCGCATCGATGTGCGAAAGGACTTTGCCGCGTTCTTCGGCTTTCATGCGCCCGCGCTCGACGGCGCGATCGAGGTTTTGCTCGATTCCGCGAAGACCGCGCGCGATTAGTCGCTCGTCGCGGTCGTTGAGCAGCACCTCATGTCCGGCTTGCGCCGCCACCTGCGCGATGCCCGACCCCATCTGGCCCGCGCCAACAACCAGTATGCGCAATTATTCGACGCGCACGAGAACGGCGTCGCCTTGGCCGCCGCCGCTGCAGATGGCTGCGATACCCAGCCCTCCGCCGCGTCGCCGCAGCTGATGAATCAGCGTGCCGAGGATGCGCGCGCCCGAAGCGCCGATCGGATGACCCATCGCTACCGCGCCGCCCTGCGCGTTCACGTCTTCGGCATTGAGTCCGAGTCGCTGCGCCGAGCTGAGCACGACGGCGGAAAACGCTTCGTTGATTTCCCACACCGCGATGTCGCGTTTGGAAAGGCCCTGCTTGTCGAGCAGTTTTTGTGCCGCCATTGCCGGCGTCAGCGCCAGATACGGCGGATCCCATGCCGCGGTCGCGTGATCGACGATCGTAGCGAGCACGTGCGCGCCGGAAGCTTTTGCGTACGCCGGATCGGCGAGTACGAGCGCTGCGGCACCGTCGTTAACCCCCGGGGCGTTGCCGGCGGTCACGCTGCCGCCTTTGTCGATCGCCGGCAGTTTCGCCATTGTGGCGATATTGGCGTCGGTGCGCACGGCTTCGTCACGATCGATCAACGTTGACGGAATGTCACCGTGCGCTTTCGCGTCGAGATACGGCGAAAATTTCGTCGGGTCGGGAACCATCGCGTCGGGCGGCGTGTGCGACCATACGCTCGTCGCTTCGCCGTTGCCGCCTACGAGAACGGGAATGCGTGGCGGCACTTGCGCCGGCACGCGATCGACGACGATCTTGCCTTTGGCTTTGCTTGCGACGCGAATCGGCACCATCTCGTCGGCAAACAGTCCCTTCGAATGGGATTCCGTTGCGCGTTGATGGCTGCGCAGCGCGAATTCATCTTGCATCTCGCGTGTGAGCGCGAGCTCGGCGGCGACCTGCGCGCCTTGCGACGCCATCGTGACGTCGAAGAAAAAATCCCAGAGCCCGTCGTGAATCATCAGATCGATGAGCTTGCCGTCGCCGAATCGATACCCCGTGCGCGCGTGCAAAAGCGCGTACGGCGCGTTCGACATCGACTCCATGCCGCCGGCGACGACGAGCCGAAAGTCGCCGCTGTCGATCAAGCGCGCGGCGTTCACGACGGCGAGCATCCCCGAGGCGCAAACCTTGTTGAGCGTCTCGCTCGTCACGGTCTTCGCAAGGCCCGCTTTATAGGAAGCCTGCCGCGCCGGCGCCTGCCCCGCGCCGCCTTGCAGCACCTGGCCCATGATGACGTGCTCGACGTCGGCCCGGTCGACTTTGGCGCGTTCGAGCGCGGTACGAATCGCTTCCGCGCCGAGCGTCGTGGCGGCCAGCGACGAAAGCCCGCCGCCTAGCCGTCCAAACGGCGTACGCGTCGCTGAAAGAACTACAGCTTTTCCGTCCATCTCATGTACCTCATACCCCCCCAACCCGGGGTTGCGTGCAGACGATGCGCTCGTCCACGGCGCAGGACTCGCATTCGAACTGCACGGTAACGTGCGAAATCGAGAACTCGTCGCGCACTGCGCGGTCGACGGTTTGCAGAATCTGCGTCGCGTCGCTGATGTTGCGATCGGGCAGCAAAATGTGCGCGGACAGCGCGTAGTTGGCGGTGCCGAGCGTCCACACGTGCAGATCGTGCACGCCGACGACGCCTTCGACGCGGCAAATGCGCTTTTGCAGGCGCTCGATATCGACGTGCGCCGGCGCACTCTCGAGCAGCACGTCGCTCGCCTCGCGCACGATGCGCACGACGCCGACGAGGATCAGCGCGGCGATGCCGAGCGAGAGAAGCGGGTCGACCAGCGACCACGCGAACTGCCAAATCAGAAATGCTGCAATCAGAACGCCTACCGAGGCGAGTGCGTCGCTCGCCAGATGCAGGACGGCGGCGCGCATGTTGAGATTTTTCTGCGTGCTGCGCATGAGCAGCGCGCTCAAGCTCCCGTTGACGACGAGCCCGAAGGCGGCGAACGCCGCCATGATGCCTGGATCCGGCGTCACGGGATGCGCGATCCGAATCACTGCTTCGACGACGATGAAGACGGTGATCGCGAACAGCAAGCCGCCGTTGAGCAGTGCTGCCAGAATCTCGGTGCGACCGAAGCCGAAGGTTTGCCGGCGTGTCGCGGGCAGTGCCGCGAGATGCATTGCAGCAAGCGCGATCAAGAGCGCGACCGCGTCGAGAAAGACGTGCGCGCTGTCGGTGAGCAGCGCGAGCGAATGCGAGAGGACTCCACCGGCACATTCGATCGCGGCGACGACGGCGGTCGCGATCAGCGCGAGGCGCAGTGCCGCGGGGCGTTTCATCCCAGCAAAGCCTTGATCCCGAGCGCTGCGAGGACCAGTCCGAAGGTCACGAACGTGCGCGACTCGGCGGAGGCGATGACGGCGGGGTCGTACGCGCCGTGTTGCGGACCGTTCGGCGCCCGCAGCGGCAGCGTGCGCGGAACGCGGGATGCATATTCATCGTAGCGTGCACCGAAGGTGGTGCGCAGGTAGCGTTCTTCGTGGGGGACGATCGTTGCATAAACCGCGAGCATCGTGCCCAGCGACGCGGCAATCAAACCCAGCCGTTCGAACGGTGTATTGCGGCCCGTGAAGGCCAGCGCGAACCCGACCGCCGTCACGAAATTCCCGGCGTAGAGCGGGTTGCGCATGTACGCATACGGGCCCGCCGTGACCAGGTTTGGTGCGGTGACGCTGGCGGCCCGGGTCGTCGTGCCGGAATAGCCGACGGCCCAGCAGCGGATCGCTTCGCCCGCGAACGCAAGCGGTAGGCCGAGCAGTATCGAGGCGGTGCTGGGTTTGCCGAATACCACCAGCAGCAGCGCCGGCAGCGCAAGCAGCGCGCCGCGATTCTTAAAGACGAGCGCTTGCGGTTCCATGTACTGCCTCGGCATAGATGTCGCGCAGCGATTCGGCGAGCTCGATGCGGGGCGACCAGCCCGTCGTGCGTTTGAGCTTGCTCGGATCGCCCACGGAGCGTGAAATCTCGCTGGTGCGCATCAGCGCGGGATCTTCGCGAATCTCGACGGGAACGCCCGCGATGTTCACCAGGCGCCGAAGAATCTCGCGCATCTTGACGGCGTTGCCGCTGCAAACGTTGTAAATCTCGCCCGAGACGCCGCGATCGGCCAGCGAAACGTACGCGCCCACGACGTCGCGCACGTCGAGAAAATCGCGCTCGCTTTCGACGTTGCCGACCTGCATGACGCGTTCCTCACCGGCCGCGATGCGCGCGAGCCGGTGCGCGAACGCGGAAACGGCAAAGCGCGGATCTTGTCCCACGCCGATGTGATTAAAGGCGCGGCTGATCACCGTATCGAGACCGAAGCTGTGGTGATAGCCGAGCATGAGCGCTTCACCGGCGGCCTTGCTCGCGGAGTACGGGTTCGCCGGACGCGGCGGCAACGTTTCGCGCAGGGGCATGTCTGCCGCCGGACGGTCTCCGTAGACAAGCGCCGAGCTCGCGAAGAGCAGACGCGCCTTCGGCGCCTTTTGCGCACGCAACGCTTCGAGCAAATACGCGGTGCCGTCGACGTTCACGCGAAACGTCTCGAGCGGCGCCTCGACCGCTTGTGGAACAAAACTTTGTGCTGCGAGATGGAAGACGAGCTCCGGCCGCACCATCTCGACGACGGCGCGAACGTTCTCGCAATCGGTGAGATCTAGTGGAAGGTGCTCGTCATCGCCGCGAGAGGGCGCAGCCGAGACGACGTCGTCGCCGCGTTCGCGCAATGCTTCGAGCAGACGACGCCCGACGAACCCGCTCCCTCCGGTAACAAGTACTCGCATACGGTTGTCATGGTGAGCGGAGCAATGCGAAGCATTGCGGAGTCGAACCACAGAGCGGCGGTGACAAGGTTACCGCGGTCCTTCGACTCCGCGCGCTTCGCGCGCTCCGCTCAGGATGACACATAGGGGCTACACCGCAGCCAGTGGGCGTAAACGCTCGACGTCTGCGCGGACCATGATCTCGACGAGCTCTTCGAATCCGACTTCTGGTTTCCAGCTAAGCAGTTTCTGCGCTTTCGCCGAATCGCCAACCAGTATGTCGACTTCTGCGGGACGATAGAAGCGTGGATCCACGATCACGTAATCTTCCCACTTGAGGTCGACGTACTCAAACGCGAGTCGTACGAAATCCTTAACGGTGTGCGTTCGTCCGGTTGCGATGATGTAGTCTTCAGGATTCGGCTGTTGCAGCATCAACCACATGGCACGTACGTAATCGGGCGCATATCCCCAATCGCGCTTCGCGTCGAGATTGCCGAGCCGTAGTTCGCTCGCGAGGCCTAACTTAATACGTGCAACGCCGTCGCTGATCTTGCGCGTGACGAATTCGCGTCCTCGACGGGCCGATTCATGGTTGAAACATATTCCGCTCACGGCGAAGATATCGTAGCTCTCACGATAGTTCACCGTAATGTAGTGCCCGTATACCTTCGCGACGCCGTACGGACTGCGGGGATGAAACGGCGTCAGCTCGTTTTGCGGTACCTCGCGCACCTTGCCGAACATCTCAGAGCTCGAGGCTTGATAAAACTTGATTTTGCTGTCGACAGCGCGAATCGCTTCGAGCACCCGCGTGACGCCGAGCGCGGTGAATTCTCCGGTAAGCACCGGCTGCGTCCACGACGTGGGCACGAAACTTTGCGCGGCGAGATTGTAGATCTCGTCGGGCTTTACCGTCGAGACGATCGTCGTGATCGAGCTCTGATCGAGCAGGTCGCCCGAGACGATCTCGATGCGATCGGTCAAGTGGTTGATACGTTCGTGGACGTCGGTGCTGGAACGGCGCGTCATGCCGACGACGCGATAGCCTTGCTCCAACAGAAACTCGGCCAGGTACGATCCGTCCTGGCCGGTGATGCCCGTGATAAGTGCCGTCTTCATTCTAGTTCATCATCAGAACGTTTTCGCCGTTCTCGTCGAAGAGGAAACGCGTCTCGTACATATCCGTGCCGTCGTCACGAACGACCTTCGACTGGATCGTGAGACGGTGCATCGGCTTGTTCTCGTAACGCACGAGGCCTGAGTAGAAGAACTGTACGAGCGGCGGCTTGTCGTCGACCGGTGCCAGGCGATGCCGCTGCACGAGCATCTCATACATGCGCTTCTGCAACGCGAGCGGAATGAGGCGCGCGGCGTCGTCGTTGGTCATCTTCACCGCGACGAGCTCGTCTTGCGTCTTGTTGGCGTCGGCGACCGGCTTACCGGTCGAATACCGCATAACGGCGTCCCAGTCGTCGGCCGGAATTCCGGAATAGCGAACGCCGTATCTCGTGACGCCTTTGCCTTGATGCGTGACCGTGTCGCGCCACACGACCCTCACGCGCATGCGCACCGCGCGCTGGTCGAGCGTCGCACGCACCTCGAATTCGTCCTTGGCGGCTTCCTCTTGCGTGAGGAAGCACATCCCGCCCCCGCTGATGTCCAGTCCAATCGCCGGATGCTGCGTCTGACCATCGAGCGTGTACGTGGCTCGATAGCCCTTCTTCTTACGCGGGAACTTGCGGCGGTTTGCGTCTTTCCCCGTAAACCACGCAAGTAATTCGGGAAGGGGCATTGCCTCAGCGATGTTTGACGGACAAGGGGGGCAAGCCCTGTGGCTTTATGCCGGCGCGCGTTCGATTAGGCGGCGTGCGATGAACGTCGCGACTTCGCTGGGAAGCGTGCCGCGCCCAAACCCGGCGTCGTAACCCAGCTCGGCGGCAAGCAAGTTCGTCATGCGCGGGCCGCCGCACAAGAGCAAGATTCGATCGCGGATGCCCTCGCCTTCGAGGCGTTCCGCGAGCGCGGTGAAGTTGAGCACGTCGCTGCCTTTTTGCGTGACGACCTGCGACGCGAGGATGACGTCCAGGTCGCGGTCCTTCGCAATGCGCACGAGCTCGTCGACGCTGACTTGCGCGCCGAGGTTGATCGTGTCGAACATCGCGTAGCGCTCGAGTCCGTAGTCGCCCTTGTAGCCTTTCATGTTGAGGATGGCATCGATGCCGACGGTGTGCGCGTCCGTGCCGATCGTCGCGCCCGCGACGCGCACTTTCCGGCCGAGGCGCGCAGAAAGCAGCGTGTCGATCTCTTCCATTGAAAGCGCGCGCTCCCGCGGAACCCGGGCGGCGATCTCGTCGACTTCGACCGATGCTTTCGTGCGCGCGTACACGACGAAAAAGGAAAAGCCCCGCGCGATCGCGCGCCCTTCCGCGACGCTCACCTCGCCGAAGCCCATCGCCACGACCAGCCGCCGCGCCGCTTCGTCCGCGGCCTCGCTCCATTCGACCGGCAGGGTGAAGCTGAGCTGCACGACGCCGTCGTCTTTTGTGTCACCGTACGGTTTAATTTTCATGATTATCTCTGTCCCTCGACTACGGGCTTCGCCCTACGCTCGGGATGACAAATGGGGGGACAGCTCAAACGGATTCCAGTAGTCGTCCGCGCGTTCGAAGACGCCCTCATAACCGCGGCCGCCGTCCGGCGCGCGCGAGACATCGGCGAAGACGCGCGCTTCGATCGCGGCTTCCAGTCC
>JBOHTT010000169.1:0-13451 GCA_050733775.1 Vulcanimicrobiaceae bacterium | reverse complement strand
GCGTCCATGTCCGCGCGTAAGCCGGCGACGTGGCCCCGGCGAGAGCCGCGAACGATGCCCACAACGCCCGTTTTTGCGACGCGTCGATGCTCCACGCCAATTGCATCGAGCTCGCTTTCAACGAGCGCGGCCGTGCCTTCTTCCTCGAATCCCAACTCGGGATGACGATGAATCTGGCGACGCACTTCGATCGTGCGCGTAACGACTTCCGGTGCAACTTGCATTGCGAGCGTTTCCATGGGGCTCTCTTTTCTCTTCAGCGAAGCGGGCCTTCATGAGCCACCGCACCAGGACGTTCTGGGATGCGCTAAATGTCGCTCTCATCATCGTCGCCGCTTCCATGGCGCTGTGGCCGCCGACGCTGGATTTTCTGAACGCCGTTTACGCCGATGAGTTCTATCCTTCCGCACAGCGCGCGGTCACGGCGCTAACGAATGCGCTGCCGTTTGCGCTCGGCGACGTCCTCGTCATCGTCGTCGTCGCGGGTGCAATTGCCATTTGGGTGTCGCAGCTACGCCGTTCCCGTGCTTGGGACGCTTGGGTTCGCGCCGTGCTGCGCACGTGCGCGCTCGCTTCGCTCTTGTATATCTGGTTTATTGTCGCCTGGGGTTGGAACTACGCGCGTCCCTCACTGGCCGGCGGCCTAGGTTACATGCCGGTAACGCCCGGACAGAAGCGGCTGGACCAGCTCGAATCCGCACTCGCCGCAGCGATGAATCGCGCCGCGCCGTCCGCGCATATCTCGCAGGGTCGCGCGGCGAACAGCCGTGCGGCGCTCGAGGCTGCGCGTACCGAAACGCTGCGCGCGATCCGCGTCGATCCGGAAGCTCTCGCGACGCAACCGAAGCACTGGCTATTCGATCCGTATTTCAACGCCGTCGGCATCTCTGGGATGTTTTTCCCTTTCACGTACGAGACGTACGTCGCGAGCGATCTGCTATGGTTCGAATATCCGTTTACGGTCGAACACGAGTGGGCGCACGTTGCCGGCATCGCGCGCGAATCTGATGCGAACTTCGTTGCCGCAATTGCGACGCTCGAATCCAGCGATGCGATCGTTCACTACTCCGGCTTGTTGGAAGTTTACGCCGCGCTGCCGCGCGGTCGCAGCGACCGCCTTCTCTCGAGACTCGTGCTCGACGATTATGCGGCGATGCGACGCAGAGACGCGGAGCGAATCGTACCAGTGGTGTCGCGTCTCGCCTGGGGAACGTACGATTCCTATTTGAAGTCGCAGCACGTGCGCACGGGCGTCATAAATTACACCGAATACGTACGCCTGTTGTTCGGTACCGCCCTCGGCCGCGAAGCGCTCGCGCATGCGGCGGGCGCGGCTGTAACGATCCCTTAGCGCTTGACCAGCACGCTGCGAATCGCGCGTGCGGCCGATTCAACCTGCGCCTGCGACACGTCGAGATGCGTCACCGCTCGCAGCTTCGTCTTCCCCATTACGCTGAGTCGTACGTGCTGCTCTTCCAGTGCGGTCGCCACGTCGGGAGCCGAGAGACCCAGCGTCGATACGTCGAAGATCACGATATTGGTTTGAACGTCCTCGAGGTGAAGCCGCGGTATCTCCGAGAGCGCACGATGAAGGATCCGTGCGTTCGCATGGTCTTCGGCCAGACGTTGAACGTTATGCTCCAGCGCGTACAGGCAAGCCGCAGCGATAATTCCGGCTTGGCGCATCGAGCCGCCAAACCGTTGCTTGAATCGCCACGCTTCTTCGATGAACTGGCGCGAGCCCGCGAGTACGGCTCCGACTGGAGCTCCGAGACCCTTGCTGAAATCGATCCAAATCGAATCGAAATTGCGTCCGAACGCCGAGGCGGGCTCACCGCTGGAGACGACGGCGTTCAAGAGTCGCGCTCCGTCACAATGCGCCCACAGGTCGCAGCGATGCGCCAACTCGCAGATTTCACTGACGAGCGCGAGTGGCCAAACGGCTCCGCCGCCAAGATTCGTCGTTTGCTCGATTGAAACGACGCGGCTGCGCGGCGCGTAGCGAGACGGTCCCCGAACCGCCGCAGCGACTTGCTCGACGCTGAACATGCCGCGCGGACCGTCGAGGGGATAAAATAACGCGCCGCTGACAGCGGGCGTCCCACCACCTTCGGCGATGATCGGATGCGCATCGCGATGCAGGATGATCTCGTCGCCGGGCCGCGTCGCAACCGCGAATGAAATGAGATTGCACATCGTCCCCGACGGCAAGAACAGCGCCGCTTCCTTGCCGAGAAGCTCCGCCACGGCCGCTTGCAGACGGTTGACGGTCGGATCTTCGCGCCGCTGTTCGTCGCCGACCTCGGCCTCGGCGATTGCACGCCGCATCGCGGCGGACGGCTTCGTCGCCGTGTCGCTGAAGAGGTCGATAACGGTGGTGGCGATAGCTGTCTCGATCATGGCGGCTACCTTTTGCAGCCGCCATGCCAAGCCTGGTTTTAGCCTCGATACCTGAGGAAGGCGGGGACTTCGATGTCGTCCATATTCACCGGCGCGACTTTGTCGAAGTCGATGCCCGTGGCGGCTGAGACGGGGGATTTTCGGATGCCGAAGCCCGCGGCCAGCACGGTGACGCGGACGCGTCCTTGCATCGTCGGATCGACCGAGGCGCCGAAAATGATCTGCGCGTCGGAATCGACTGCACGTGCGATCATCTCGGCCGCTTCGTTGACCTCGTACATGGAGAGATCGGTGCCGCCCGTGATGTTGAAGATCACGCCGCGAGCGCCCTCGATCGTCGTCTCGAGCAGCGGCGATGCAATCGCCTTTTGTGCCGCGTCGGCTGCACGGTGCTCGCCGGTACCTTCGCCGATTCCCATCATCGCAGAGCCGGCCTCCGTCATGACGGTCTTGACGTCTGCGAAATCGAGATTGATCAAACCGGGCTGAGTTATGAGATCGCTAATGCCTTGAATACCTTGGCGCAGCACGTCGTCGGCATAAGAAAATGCTTCCTGCAGAGGCGTTTTCTTCTCGATGATCTGGAGAATGCGCTCGTTCGGAATCGTGATGAGCGTATCGACCTTGGCTTCCAATTCCGTGATGCCGCGCTCGGCGATTTGCATGCGCTTGCGGCCTTCGAATTGGAACGGCTTCGTAACGACCGCAATCGTCAAGGCACCCGACTCCCGTGCCAGCTCGGCAAGGACCGGAGCGGCGCCGGTGCCGGTGCCGCCGCCCATGCCGGCGGTGAGAAACACGAGATCAGCACCGTCCAGAATCATCGCGAGATCCTCACGAGATTCGTCCGCCGCTTCACGTCCCAGCGTCGGATTTGCGCCGGCACCGAGACCTCGGGTCATACCGGAACCGATTTGGACGGTATTGTCGGTCTTGACGTTGCGCAACGCTTGAACGTCGGTGTTGATTGCGTAGAATTCGACGCCGCCGAGTCCGGCTTCGATCATGCGATTGACGGCATTACAGCCGCCTCCGCCGAGGCCGATCACTTTAATCGTCGCGGCGTGCTCGGGGACGAAACGTTTCGGCTCTGCCATCGGCGTAAGATCCTCCAAAGAAAGTTGCTGCCTTAGTTCCATAGGTCGCCAAGCCACGCGCCGAACCGGCTCATAGCGCCGCGTCGCGTGCCTGACATTGGTGCAGCCTCGGATTTGGGCCCAAAGATTACGAGACCAACCGCGGTTGCGTACTCGGGTTGTTTGACTGCGTCGGTCAGACCGGCGAGCGTCGACGGATAGCCGATTCGCGCGGGAAGGCCGAAGATGTCGGCTGCAGCAGCATCGATGCCGGCCAAACGCGCACCGCCGCCGGTCAATACGACTTCGCCGAGAACTTGATCGCGCGGCACGTGTTCGGCGATGTGTGCACGCGCCATGCGCAATAATTCCGTGATTCGCGGTTCGACGATTGCACGAAGTTCCTGCGTCGTCACCATCCGAGCGCTGCGACCGTCGAGCGTCTTGACGGGAAAGCCCGCTTCTTCGCGGCCGTCGCCGGCGTCGCCGGACGGCGGCGCAGTACTGCCCCACGTACGCTTGACGTTTTCGGCCTCCGCAAAATTCGTCTTTAGCCCCAGCGCGATGTCGTTGGTCAGAATGTTGCCGCCGATCGGCAAAGTGCCGGTATGAATGGCGCCTCCACCGACGTACACGGCGATATCGGTTGTTCCGCCACCGATGTCGAGCAAGACCACACCGACGTGCTTTTCTTCTGGAAGCAACGTGGCCGCGGACGATGCGAGCGGCTCGAATACCAAACCCGCGGTTTCCAGGCCCGCCTTCGCGACGCACTTGAGCACGTTTGCAATGAATGTCGCGCCGCCGGTCACGATATGCGTTTCGACTTCCAAACGGCTTCCCGACATGCCGACGGGATCCGTGACGCCGTCGTGTCCGTCGATCGTGTAATGTCGCGGAAGCGCGTGAATGATTTGCCGATCCGCCGCCAAGTTGATGATTTTCGATGCATCGAGGACGCGACGCACGTCACCCGATACCACTTCGCGCTCGTCGCCGGAAACGGCAACGATGCCGCGATTGTTGGTGCTCGCGATATGCTCGCCGGTGACGCCGACGTACACGTGCGAGATATGGACGCCGGCCATCCGTTCGGCGCGCTCCGTCGCCGCCTCGATCGCCTTGACCGTCTCCTCGAGGTCCGTTACGACGCCTCGGCGCAGCCCGGTTGATGGCGCCTCACCGACCCCGATGATCTCGAGCCCGCTGGGCCCCGACGTCGCCACAACCGCACACGTCTTGGTCGTGCCGATATCAAGACCGACGAGGGTCTGGGCGCGCATCCCCTATATATTGTGGTTGGAGGCGGAAAACCTCCTACTTCTTGGGCCTCCGCAGCTCTACGACCGGAGTTGAAGCGGCGCGAACGTCGATGGCCGCGACTTGCCCGCGGTGGCCTCCGTAGGCTGTCAGGATCGGGCCGACCAACGCTGCCTTTCGGGCGAGATCCGTATCGTCCCCGAAACGGACCATGACGCCGGATCTGAGCTGGGCTTCGAGGCCTCCGAAGGGGTCGCGCCCTACCGTTTCCGCATCCAACTGCGCGTGGCGCAGCGTCTCCGCGTCCGCCAGCAAACGTTGTAAGAACGGCGCGTCGAGCACGGCGCCGGGATGCTGCCTTCCGAGCGGCGGAAACGCGACGCGCAACATCTCACGAGACGCGCAAGACGATTCGATGACGTGCGCGTCCGCATCGACGAGATATGCCGCGCCGCTTGAAACGACGCACGCGGCTGGTTCCCGTTCGACAACGACCACTCGGACGTACGCTGGAAGCGTGCGATGTATTTGCGCTGTGCGAACCCACGGCAGCGCATCAACGCGGTGCTCGGCCGCATGTTTGTTCACGAACCACACATTTCCGTCGAGCGGAATCGCCGCGCGCCGGCGTATCTCTGCAGACGAAACGTGCACGTTGCCCGCGACGACGATTTCCTTCGGTTCGAATACAGACCACGTCGCTAAGCGGTAGCTACCATATGCGATTACCGGGAGCAGTGCTGCGATAAACACCCAAAAGACGCGTAGCCGGCGAAACACCGACGGTTTCGTTCGGCGCCCGATGCGTGCGCGTGCCGACGCGCTCAACGTCGTACCTCCTCGGCTCCGAGGACGAAACGCTCCAGCGCCTCCGCTACGCCGTCACGCTCGACTCCGGCTACGACCGCGTCCGCCATGGCAAGGAGCTCCTGCGGTGCAGTACCCATCGCGACGGAAAAGCCGGCGGCTTCGAGTAATGGCACGTCGTTCCATGAGTCGCCGACCGCCATCGTTTCGCCGGTTGGCACGCCGTATAACTCCGCGATCGCCGCTAACGCGCGACCCTTGTTGACGCCGCTGTCGATTACTTCAACGAACTGCGGTTGACTGCGCGTGACATACGCGCGCTCGCCGAGCATTTTCTTTAGCCGTTCGACGTATGCGTCGGCATTGTGGATGTCGGTGATGCAAACGACCTTGGTGGAAGGACGGTCGCGAAAGTATTCTTGCAGCGACGGCACGATGTGCACTTCCACCCGCGCGAGACCGGTGTACTCTTTCGTATACGCGTCGTTTCCGTCCGCGTACAGCATGTCGTCGTAGTATCCGAGCGCGCGCACTCCATCGCTCGACGCCGTTTTGAGAACCTCGGCCGTAACCGGCGGCGGTAGCGGATAGTGAAAGAGACGCTCTCCGGTCGCGACCACGTACGTGGCTGCGCCTTGATAGCAAACGATTGGCCCGTCGATGCCGACGGCGCGCGCGAACGGCAGCGCGGCCGCGAACATCCGGCCGGTCACCATGGTGAAGTTGACGCCGGCAACTCGCGCTCGCGCGATCGCCTCTTTCACGCGCTCGGAGACCTGAAGCGATGCGGAAATCAACGTTCCGTCCAAATCGAGAGCGACGAGCCGGATCATCACTTCCTCATGCTTGCGGTGCGCGCGTGCGCGGGAAGGCCTTCGAACTCGGCGAGCCGCTCGAGCACTCGTGCGTCTCTCGCCATTCGTTCGCGGCTGTACTGGACGACAGAAATCGTCCGCATGAAATCGTCCAGCCTCAAACCCGATGCGAACCGCGCCGAGCCCGCGGTCGGCAGCACGTGATTTGTACCGGCGATGTAGTCGCCGGCAGCGACCGGCGTCCACTCGCCGGCAAAGACGGCACCGGATTGGCGCACGCGTCGCGCGAAAGCCATAGGCTCGCGCGTTTGCACCGAAAGATGTTCGGGCGCAAAGCGCTCGGCAATCTCCAGCATTTCGTCCTCCGACCGCGCGTGAATCAGCCAGGTCGCATTATCCAATACCCGTTCGACGATGTCACCGCGATCGCCGGACGTGCGCGCACCATCGAGTAGATGCGCCACCTCATCGAGCAGCGCGCGCGACGTCGATACCGCAGCGACGCGGGAGCGGGGATCGTGCTCGGCTTGCGCAAGCATCTCGCCGGCAACGAATTCCGGGCGCGCTTGATCGTCGGCGACGACGAGCACTTCCGACGGCCCCGCCAACCCGTCGATGCCGACTTTGCCGAATACTTGCCGCTTTGCCTCGGTCACCCAGACGTTTCCCGGCCCGACGATTTTATCGACGGCGCCGATCGTTTGCGTGCCGTACGCCAGCGCCGCAATTGCCTGTGCCCCGCCGACCGCGTACACTTGATCCGCGCCGCACAACGCGCACGCAAACAGAATCGCCGGATTGACGCTTCCTTCGCGTGAAGGCGGCGTAGCGACGGCAACGCGCGCGACGCCGGCGACCTTCGCGGGCACGACCGTCATTACAACCGACGACGGCAGAGATGCTGTGCCTCCCGGAACGTACGCACCGATGCTGGCCAACGGCCGCGTCATCATCGCATAGCGCGTTCCATCGCGTTCATCGTACTCCACGTCGGCGGTGCGCTGTCGCTCGTGAAACGATCGCACGCGGTCGCGCGCAAGCTCCAACCCCGCAGCGACGTCGGAAGGAACGAGCGAACGGGCCTTTTCGGCGGAAGGCAACTCTACGCGCAGCCGGTCGCGCGTGAATGCGGGATCGTCGAACTTCCGAGCGTATTCCACCAGCGCGTCGTCTCCCCGCTTGCGAACGTCCGCGACGATTCGCCCGACGGATGTCACGACGTCGTCTTCCGGGTTCCATCCCGAAGCGGTAAACGCGTCCCACGCGGCGCTGTCTTGCGCCTCCAAGACGCGAATGCTGCTCACGCGCGCGCCACGTCGGCAGCATGCAGCCGCGCGAGGAGGCCGCGCAACTCGCCGTATTTCGCGCGGAATCGAATGGGATTGACGACAAAGAGCGCCGTCGAGCGATCGATTTCGTCCACGATCACGAGATCGTGCGACGCGAGAGTCTTCCCTGTTTGCGTGAGATCGACGATGAGGTCCGCCAGACCCACAAGCGGCGCCAACTCGACCGAGCCATGCAGCGGAATCACTTCAACGGGAAGATCGCGTTCCGAAAAAAAGAGCTCTGCAGAACGTGCGTATTTCGTCGCCACGCGAAGAAACGTCGGCAGCGGAGAACCTTCATGATAGCGGTCCTCGCGACGTGCGGCGACGACGAGCCGGCATGCACCGAAACCCAAGTCTGCGAGCTCGCAGACTTGTCTGTCCGTTTCCCAGAGCACGTCCTTACCGACGATGCCGCAATCGGCTGCGCCAAATTCGACGTAGGCCGGAATGTCGCTGGGACGCAAAAACAACAATTCCGAGTTTCCGTCCTCGGATGTAACGGCAAGACGTCTGCCTAAATCGTCCGGCACACCGATACCGGCTGCTCTCAGACGCTGCGCTGCATCCTCGAATAGCGCTCCCTTCGGAACCGCAATCGTCAGCGCCACTTAACGCTTCCCGCGGCCCGCCGCTCGAGCGCGATCAGAATCCGCTCGATGCCGCACATCCACCCGACGGCCGGAACGTCCAAGCCGAAACGCGGCAAAAGGCCGTCATAGCGACCACCGCCGCACAGTGAAAAGCCCAGCTCGTCTACATAACCTTCAAAGACGAATCCGGTGTAATACTCCAAATCGCGCAACAGCGCGAAGTCGATCGTCACGCGATTGTGTATTCGTAGCTCGGAGGCTCTCCTCAGTAAACGCTCCAGACGATCGAGGCCGGCTTGTGATGCTGGCGTCACGCAAAGCGGCCGCACGCTTTCGAGGGCGTCTTCCCCGCCGCGAAGTAATGCGAATTCCGCGAGCCTTTGGTCGCGCTCGCGTAATGTGACGACGTTGCGCTGAGCGATCGCGCGTTTGCAGCCCTTGCGATCGTCAGGCGGAATACCGAGTCCTTCTAAGACGCCGTCGACGACGTTCGCATCGTTGATATCGAAACACGCGTCGCCGAGGCCGACTGAGTCCAAGGCTTCGATCGCCATGAAGAGCGACTCGGCGTCTGCCTCGACGTCGCCCCAGCCGATCAGCTCGATCCCCGCCTGCGTGAACTCGCGCATGCGTCCTTCCTGCGGCTCCTCGTAACGGTAGGCCGGCGCGACATACGACAACCGCAGCGGCATCGCCGCATCGCGCAGTCGCGTCGAAACGAGCCGCGCGATCGGGGTCGTCATCTCCGGACGCAGCGCGAGCGTATTCGCCTGACGATCCGTAAACCGAAACGTCTCCTCGGTCAACGCTTCGCCCAAGCCGGATTCGAGGACGTCAAATCGCTCGAAACCGGGCGTCAGCACTTCCTGATACGACCAGCGGCCAAAGATCGTACGGATCTTCTCCTCGATCTCGCGTTTGCGCGCGAGCTCGTGCGGAAGCCAGTCCCGTACTCCGGCGGGAAGCCTCATTCAGGAAGCCTCACTAAGGAGGAGCCTCAACGACGTTCACGCTGCCGAATATTCGCTCCAGCTCCTTACGGACGCTTGTGCTTCCGGTAATGCCGCGCTGCATGGTCCTCGACTCGGCACCGACATGCAGCACCAGCGGTATCGGGCCCGGGAATTCTTCGCACAACGCAGCCAGCGCGTCGATCTGCTCGCGCCGTCCGACGGTGAGATGCCAGCCGGGAGACGACGGCTCCACGCCGTGCCGCTCGAACGGCGTTGCCGTCATGACCTGCAACGAAGGCTCCGCCGCGGCATCGTTTTGCCCGAGGCGTTCGCGCACGCGCATGCGGCCGGTGAGTACGACGATACGGTCTTCCGCGAACGCTGCTTGCAGGTCGTCGTAGAATTTCGGAAACACGATGCATTCGAGGCTGCCGCTCATGTCCTCGAGGGTTGCCACGAGCATTTGCGCTTGCGCGCGCGTGAACGTCCGGCGTACGTGCGTCAGCAAGCCCGCGATTGTAACGTTTTCTTCATCGCTGCGCGCCTTTGCTTCGCGAATCGGGATAGAACCGCTGCGAGCCAACGCCTCCGCGACGTCGGCGAGCGGATGTCCGGACAAAAATACGCCCAGCGTCTCCCGTTCCCATCCGAGCATTTCAAGCGTCGATGGTGATGCGAGTGGACGAAGTCGAGGCGCAATCGCCTTCGCCTCCGCCGAATCGCCGAAAAGCGACACCTGACCGAGTTCCAGCTCGCGCGCGTGCGACGCAGCCACCTCAAGTGCCGCATCGATTGCGTCCAAGAGCTGCGCGCGGTTCCCCGGAAGCTGATCCATGGCGCCGGAACGCACGAGCGCCTCGAGCACGCGCCGGTTGGCGTGTTTCGGGTCGACGCGCTTCGCGAAATCGAAGATGTCTACGAACGATCCGTCTTGCTCGCGCGCGCCTAAGATCGCGCGGACGGCCGCTTCTCCGACACCCTTGATCGCGGCAAGTCCGAAGCGAATTCGGTTGTCTTTTCCACTTCCGGTCGTGCTGAAATCGACGAGCGACGTATTCACGTCCGGAGGCAGGACGTTGATCCCAAGTTTACGCGCTTCGTCGATATACTCGACGAGCTTGTCGGTTTTGTCTTTCACCGACGTCATTAGCGCGGCGAAGTACTGCAGCGGGAAATTAGCCTTCAGGTAGGCCGTCTGATAGGCAATCCACGCATATGCAACGGCGTGCGCTTTGTTGAAGCCGTAACCCGCAAATGGTTCGATGAAACTGAAGATTTCATCCGCGATTTTGCGCTCGACTCCGTTTGCCTCGGCGCCCGCAAGAAACTTCTCCCGATAAACCGGAACTTGATCTTTGAGCTTCTTGCCCATTACTTTGCGCAGCTCGTCCGCTTCGCCCATCGAAAAGGCCGCGATGTCCCGCGCGATTTGCATGACCTCTTCCTGATAAATTGCTATGCCGTACGTATCGCTCAGGATCGGCTCCAGCTTCGGATGCACGTACGTCACTCGCTCGCGTCCGTGCTTGCGAGCGATGTACTGCGGAATCCATTCCATGGGCCCCGGCCGGTAGAGCGCCACGATTGCGATAATGTCGTCGAACGAGCTGGGCTTCAGCTCTGTAACGACCCGCTTCATCCCTTCCGATTCGAGCTGGAAGACACCGATCGTTTCGCCACGTTCCAGCATCTCGAACGTTTTCGTATCGTCGTCCGGGATGCGATCGAGCTCGAAAGACGAATCGGCCGTTCGCCGGATCTCGTCGGACGCGTTCTTCATCACCGTCAGATTGCGCAAACCGAGAAAATCCATTTTCAGCAAGCCGATCTTCTCGATCCAAGCCATATCGTATTGGGTGTTGACCTCGCCGTCGGCCAACTTGATCAGCGGCGCGTGCTCGATCAGCGGTCCTTTGGAGATCACGACGCCTGCTGCGTGTGTCGATGCGTGGCGCGCCATTCCTTCGATCGTTCGCGCCGTTTCGAGCAGCTCGCGAATATACCGGTTCGAATCGTAGAGCGCGCGCAGCTCGGGTATCGACGTCAGCGCCTGTTCGATCGTCAACCCCCCGGGGCCGGATGGAATGAGCTTCGCAATACGATCGACGTCCGGCAAAGGAACGCCGAGCGCACGGCCGGCATCGCGTATCGCGGCACGCGCCGCCATCGTCCCGAAGGTGACGATCTGCGCCACCCGATCTGCGCCGTACTTTTCGGTAACGTAATGGATCACTTCGTCCCGCCGCTCGACGCAAAAGTCGGTATCGATGTCCGGCATCGAGATGCGGTCAGGATTCAGAAACCGCTCGAAGATCAGCTTGTACTTGATCGGGTCTAGATCAGTGATACGCAGACAGTACGAGACTACCGACCCAACCGCGGAACCGCGACCGGGGCCGACCGGAATACCGTTGTCGCGCGCATATTTAATGAAGTCCCAGACGATGAGGAAGTAGGACGCATAGCCCATCTTCGCGATCACGGAGAGCTCGTATTCGAGACGCTCTCGAAGAACGGGGTCTGCGGCACGCTCGGCGCCATACCGCGCTACGAGCCCTTCCTCACAAAGCTCGCGCAGATATTCGTCGGGCGAGCGCTGTATGGGAACGAGACCGTCTCCAACGGCATCCGCGATCGCGATCGACGCGGCGATCGCCGCATCGCGGCCCAAATCGAAGAGCGACGCCGCGGCACTGCCGTTGCCGTTCTGTGGTATGACCTTGGGCGGAACCGGATAGTCCGGAAGATGGAAAACCTTCTCGGGAATACGGATGTCGATCCGCTCCGCAATCGCGACGGTATTGTCGCATGCATCCGGCAGGTCGGCAAAGACCTCTCGCATTTCGCCGGCCGACTTGACGTAGAATTCTTGCGTCGCAAATTTGAGGCGGTTTATGTCAGTGACTTGCTTCCCGGTGCCGATGCAAAGAAGCACGTCGTGCGCGACGGCGTCGCTCCGCGCTAAGTAGTGTGAGTCGTTCGTCGCGACGAGCGGAATCTGCATCTCCCGGGCAAGGCGGACGAGGCCGGTATTGACCGCCTCCTCCTCTGGCATGCCATGCCGCATGATTTCGATGTAGAAGCGATCGCCGAAGATGTCGAGATACGTTTGTGCGGCGCGTTTGGCCGTAGCGTAGTCGTTGCGCAGCAGTGGCGCAGAACATAGCCCCGACATGCATCCGGAAAGTACAATGAGACCGTCGTTGTGGGCGGCGAGGAGATCCAAATCGATCCGAGGTTTGTAGTAGTAGCCTTCCAGGAAGCCTTTCGAGATCAGCGCGACGAGATTGCGATAGCCGACCAAATCTGCAGCCAGAAGTGTGACGTGGGCCTCATCGCGCACCGTGCGATCGAAACGTCCGCGCGGGGCAATGTACGCTTCGCACCCGACGATTGGAACCAGGCCGTGGCCTTTCGCGGCGTAGTAGAACTCCATTGCGCCAAACATGACGCCATGGTCGGTCAACGCAATAGCCGGCGCTCCATCCTCGGCGGACCGCCTGCAGAGCGCATCTACGCGACATGCGCCATCGAGTAAAGAATACTCGCTGTGCACGTGAAGATGGACAAACGATTTCAATTCAGTGATCCAGGCTTCGTTCGCCGCATAGGACTGCCCTCGGAGGCTTCCGAAGCCGCTGACGCAACGGGCCTTCGTGCCTGGAGCTCACCCGAAGGGAGTAGCGGGGAAGCGGTGTCCGATCCCATGGTTGAATCGGTCGACGCATTACGAGCTCGGGTTGCAGAACTCGAACGGCGCCTTGCGGAGGTCGAAACGGAGCGGAGCGAGCTTGCTGCCGTCAATGCGGAGTTGCTCGTATTCCAGCAAGTGCTCTCGACCATCAACGCGAGCTTGGCGATCGACGACATTCTGGCTATCGTGATCCGAGGTGTCCAAGAAGCTCTGCATTTCCGCCGCGTGATCTTATTCGACGTGGCAGAAGGCGAAGCACGGCGACGGCTCGAGACCGATTCCGACGGCCGGGTGATGGCCAGCCGCGACGATTCGTTTCGCGAAACGCGCGCGATGCGCGAAGTCACCCACCGTCTGATCGACTTCCATCTTGGGTCGCCCGGCGACGGCGAGTCGCCCGTCGGCGGTACCCGAACGGCGTACGTGATCGTCCCCATGATCAGCCGCGACCTGCTTCGAGGCATCCTATACGTTGACGAGCCGCCGACGGAGTCGATTACGGATTCACAGTTGCGCATGCTGATC
>JBOHTT010000168.1:0-4866 GCA_050733775.1 Vulcanimicrobiaceae bacterium | reverse complement strand
CGGAAAAGACTACGTCTATCCCGGCGGCAGCGGCGGACACATCAAGAGCTTCAAAAACGAGCTTACCGGCTGCGGGCCATTCATTCACGACGATCCGCGCAATCGTCCGCGCGAAATCTTCGGCGGCAAGAACACGATTCATATCGCGCCCGCCAGGCCGGCATATATTTTATTGCCTGTCATCCCGCAATGATCTGCATCGATTGCCACGCGCACTTTCTTCCCGACGAGTTCGTCGCGCAGATGGCGAAGCGCGGTTTTGCCGAGCCCCACAAAGAAGAAGCCTACGTCAACGCCTCCGACGAGCTGACCGGCTACGCGCGGAAGACGACGCGGTTGCCGTATTTCTCGCTCCTATGGGACGTCGACGAACGCGTGGCGCTTGCCGATAGGCAGCATATCGAACGGCAGCTGATTTGTCTGCCGCCGTTTTGGTTTGGTTATAAACCCGAACCGCGCGTCGGCCTCGAGATTTGCCGCGCAGGAAACGATGCGCTCGCAAACATCGTCGCGCGTGCGCCGCAGCATTTCGCAGGATTCGCGACCGTGCCGCTGCAGTCGCCGCAGGATGCGGTCGCAGAGCTGCATCGCGCCGTCGAGCAGCTCGGCTTTTGGGGCGCAGAGATCGGCACGAGCGTTGCGGGTGCGCCGCTCGACGATCCCAAGCTCGACGTCTTTTGGAATGCGTGCTGCGAGCTCGACGTGCCGCTGTTCATGCATCCGCAGCACGAGCTCGCAGGCGAGCGAACCCGTGAGTTCTACCTCTTCAACCTGTACGCGAATCCGTCAGAGACCGGCCTCGCGGTCGCGCGGATGATTTTCGGCGGCGTCTTCGAGCGCTTTCCGAAGCTGAATCTGATTCTCGCGCACGGCGGAGGTACGATCCCGTACATCATCGGCCGCCTCGATCACGGCTATCGGGTTCGTCCCGAAACCAAGACGATTCCGAAGCCGCCGAGCGAATATCTCAAGCAGCTGTATTTCGACACGATCACGCACGACGAAGCGATGCTCGCGTATCTGGTCGGTCGGGTCGGGTACCAGCACGTCGTCGTCGGGACGGACCGGCCGTTCGACATGGGCATCGACGATCCGCGGGGGCTCGTCGCGAGCATTCCAAATCTTTCCGAAAGCCAGCGGGACGCAATCGTCGGTCGCAACGCTGCGTCGTTTCTTTCTCGCAGCCTGGACGCCGCCGAAACCGCGTGATTCACGGCAGAGCCGAGTACCAGGCGTCCGTCGCGCGAAAACGCCTCACGCTGCCGGGACAAATGCGCCTGGCCATTCACCTCATCGTGAACGTCGAAGCGTGGCGGTACGACGCGAAGCTTCCGCGTCAGGTGCTGACGGCGCCGCACGGCGCCGAGCCGATTCCCGACGTGCCGAATTTCGCATGGTTCGAATACGGCATGCGTGTCGGCATTTTCCGCGTCTTCGACGCCTTGCGCGGCGCGCGGGGCCACGTTACCCTCGCGATCAACGGCGCCGTATGCGAGGCGTATCCGCAAATCGTCGAGACTGCCGTGCGCGAAGGGTGGGAGATGATGGGGCACGGCTTCGAGCAGCGCGCGATGTCGCTGGTGGAAGACGAGCGCACGGTCGTGCGTCAAACGCTGGACGCGCTGGAGAAAGCGACGGGAAAACGCCCACGCGGATGGCTCGGCCCGGGTCTCGTCGAGACGGCAAAAACGCTCGACGTGCTCGCGGAAGAAGGCCTCGTCTACTGCTGCGACTGGGGCCCGGCCGACGATCTTCCGTACGATTTGCATGTCGCGCGCGGTCGCATGATCGCGGTGCCGTATCCGATCGACATGAACGATATCGTCATCTACGGTCTCGAGAAACGTCCGGACGACACGCTTTTGGATCGGGGAAAGCGTCAATTCGACCGGCTCTATCGCGAGAGCGAACGGCAAGCCAAAGTACTGGCGATTGCCTTCCATCCGTGGATAATCGGCGTTCCGCACCGCATCGCGTTCCTCGAAGAATTGCTCTCGTATATGCTGGACAAACCGGGCGTCGGTTTCATGTCCGCCGGCGAGCTCGCCGACTGGTATGCTTCCATGTCATAACAAGGAGCTAATACATCTTTGCGCCGTTGGGGACGGGTTTGCCGGGACGGATGAGGACGACCGCACCGTTCTCGTCCGGCAGACCGAGGACGAGTACTTCGCTCGTAAAACCGGCGATGCGTTTCGGCGGAAAGTTCACAACGCCGAGGATTTGCGCGCCGACAAGCTGCTCCGGCGTATAGTGCACGGTGATTTGCGCGCTCGACTGCTTCGAGCCGACCTCGGAACCGAAATCGATCGTCAGGCGGTATGCCGGTTTGCGCGCGTTCGTCAGCAGCTCTGCAGTGAGAATCGTTCCGGCGCGAACGTCGACGATGCCGAAGGCTTCCAATGGGTTCACGCCCGTGTCTCCAAGAACTCGAGCACGGCGCCGACAACGCAGTCGGCGATGGCAATGCGAGTCTCGAGCGTCGCGCTGCCGAGATGGGGCGTCAGGACGACGTTGTCGAGCCCGAGCAAATCGGGGTGTACGCGCGGCTCGTTCTCGAAGACGTCGAGCGCTGCGCCGGCGATCTGGCGGCTGCGAAGCGCGGCGACGAGCGCCGCTTCGTCGACGATCGCGCCACGCGCGGTATTGATGAGGTATGCGGTCGGCTTCATCTTTGCAAGCGCCGCAGCATCGATAAGATGATGCGTTTCCGCTCGATACGCAGCGTTGACGATTACAAAATCGCTCTCGCGCAGAAGGTCGTCGAGATCGCGATATTCCACGCCGTCGGCTGCTTCGTCTTCGCTGGGTAGCCGATTCGGCTTGCAGTAAAGGAACGCCATGCCGAACCCGTGCGCGCGCTGCGCGCTGTGGCGTCCGATCGCACCGTAACCGATGGAGCCGACCGTTCTTCCGCCGACCGTCGCGCCTGCAAAATACACCGACTGCCCGCCGGGAAAGAGTCCGCCGCGCAACGCGCGGTCGGCCTCGACGACGCGGCGTGCGACCGCGAGCAGCAACGCCCATTGCAGATCGGCTGTCGCCTCCGCCACGATGTTGGGTATCGTACGAACGGTAATGCCGCGAGCATGGGCGCGCTCGACGTCGACATTCGTCGGATTGATGGCGCCGTCCGAGATCAGACGAAGGGACGGCGCCGCATCGATCACGTCGCTGTCGATGCGGTCGTGCAACAAACAGCATAAGATGTCGCAATCGCGCACGCCCGCGATCAGTTTGTCCTTCGGAAGGATCGAGCTTGCGTCGGAATTGACCGTGACCTCACCGACGGCGCGCAATCGCTCCAGCGCCTTGCCGGCTAGCGGCTGAGTGACGAAGATACGGGACACATAGGTAAATCAAGGCGACCGTCATAAGGCCTCCTGCCTGCACGTAAAACAGGAGGCATTGATGGCGTCGTTCGGCTCCGTCGGGATGGATTGGCAAGAGCGTATCAATTGGCAGCGGATGCGCGAGTATCGGGTCAATCGAGCGCGCGAGATGATGCGCAAGCACGAACTCGGCGCCATCCTATGCATGTACGACGAGAACGTCCGCTATATCACCTCAACGCTCACGCCCGGCTGGAACCGCCTCAAACCCGGCCTCAAATACGCCATTCTCATCGAAGGTAAGGAGCCGATTCTGTACGAGCAAGGCGATATCGGCATCCACATCAAGCGCCACGCACCGTGGCTCAAGCCCGAAAACGTGCGTTATTCGTATTCGTGGATCAAAGGCGCAGCTGGTCCCGCCTCCGAGGCCCAAGTGAAGAAGTTCACGGACGCAATCGTCCGCGATTTGGAAGATGCAGGCGTGCGCGGCAAACCGCTCGGCGTCGATTTCATCGACATCAACATGATTCATGCGTTCGAGAAAGCCGGAATCAAGTGGACCGACGGTATGACGCCGATGCAGCAAGCGCGTTCGGTAAAGAACGTTGACGAGCAAGAAGCGATGCGGATCGTCGGCGGAATCGGCGACTGCCTGCATTATGAGTTTCAACATATGCTGAAACCCGGTCTGACCGAAAATCAAGTCACCGCGTTCGGGATGAAATATTTATACGACATACCGGGCATGGAAGACGTCGAAGATATCATCGTCTCCTCGGGACCGAATGCGTGGCCGAATTGGCGCAACTTCTCCGATCGCATCATCCTGCCGGGCGAGCTGGTGATCATCGATCTCGCCGCGCTGACCTGGAACGGTTTCAAATCTTGCTATTATCGCACGTACTGCGTCGGCGGGAAACCGACGGACGAAATGCGCCGCCACTACGATACCGCCCTCAAGTGGTGCTACGATGCGATTCACGCCGTGAAACCCGGCGCGACGACGCGCGACATCGCATCCAAGTGGCCGTCGGCCAAAGAAGCGTGGGGATACGAGAGTGAAGACATGGCTGCCGCAAATTTGTGGGGACACGGACTTGGGCTCGCACAGTACGATCAGCCTGTCATTTCGCGCATTTGGTCGCTCGACTTTCCGCAAGTGATTGAACCTGGAATGGTATTCGCGCTCGAGACGCAGCACGGCATCGTGCACAAGTTCGGCGTGCGCATCGAAGAAATGTTGATCGTCAACGACAAAGGCTACGAGATGATCACGACGTTTCCGGTGCAGGAGATTACTCTGGCTGGCTGAGATTTGCGTCGCGCTCGACGCGCGCGCCGCGCCGGCAGCCGTAGGCGCAAAGGCGGCGCGTCTCGGACACGCGCGCCGTCTCGGTCTGCCCGTTCTCGACGGTTTTGTCGTTCCTGCGGAGCGCTCGGAAGACGCGCTGGCCGCGGGCGCGCGCGCGCTCGACGCGGGCGGACCAGGCGCGGCACGGCTTGCGGTAATGGAAGCGCCGCTGGATGCGGC
>JBOHTT010000167.1:0-3150 GCA_050733775.1 Vulcanimicrobiaceae bacterium | reverse complement strand
ACACCGGGCAGCTTAGAATGCTCGAGCACTTCCGTCGCAACGTGATCGAACGATTCTGCGTTCCCGAGGCTGCCGATCTTATAGCCTTTCGCGCGCAGCGCGTCGGCGAACTTTGCGGCGACGCCGCCGACCCCGGTGCCGTTGAGGACGTCGACGGAGATCTCGGACGGCTTGAGCGCCGCAACGACTGCCGGAGGCACCGTCGGCTGCGGGCCGAGTGGGCCGAGCATGAGCTCTTCCACGACTCTTTCTTTCGCAGCCTCATCCGGAATCAGCACGTCGCCGGCCGCAACTTCTTTGTCGCCGGTGAACGGAATTTGCGCCGTCTTGATTTGGCTCTGATCGACTTGCGCGAAAGAGGTCGCCAGACTCAGCTCTTCATCGAACGTCAGATTCGTTTCGACGTCGCTTCGCGCGACGTCGAGGAGCTGGCGAACGTGGGCGAGATCGTTGAGCTTGTCGCTCTTCAGCTTGTCGATCGTCGCGCGCAGGACTTGCTGTTGCCGCATGATGCGGCACGGATCGCTGCACCAATCGTGGCGAAATCGGGCATAGCCGACGGCCTGCTCGCCGGTGAGATGCTGGATCCCCGGCTTGAGGTGAATGTGCAAATGACCCCAATTGTCGTCGTAGTCGAGGCGGCCATTCGGTCCGCTGCTTTTGAGCGCGTCGGAATTCATGACTTTCAGATCGATACCGCCGACGGCGTCGATGAGATCTCGCGTTGCGTTCACGCGCAGCACGATATACCGGTCAAAATAGTTCCCGCGCTCGTTTTTCGGCAGACCGAGGAACGAGCCAATCACCGCTTGCGCCTCACGCGGACCGCCCAGCGCGTACGCGACGTTGATCTTGTCCTGGCTGCCGTTCGGGAAGACGACGCCCATGTCGCGCGGTACCGACACTTCGCTGACACTGCGGGTCGGAAAGTCGAGGGTTACCGCAAAGATCGTGTCACTTCGCGCGCCGCTCGAGAACGGAATGTCCTTCTCAGTGTAGTTGTAGTCGATCCCGAGCACGAGCATCTGAATCCGGTCCTTACCGAACATCTGCTCGGGCGTCGGGATGAAGATGTTGACGACCTCTTGCTGGAACGTCCGGTGGTGCGATTTGGCACGCACGGCGAGAAAGCCGATTGCGACGCAAAAAATAAATAGCGCTGCGAGCGAGGCGGCCGGGATGATGCGTTTCCAGGCCGGACGCCGTTGCACTTGAACCTGCTCAACCAATCGCTGCGAGCTCCGTTACCGGCGTACCGTAGAAATCGAAGGCACCGGCGCCGTCAAGCTTAACGTCGACGAAGCTCCCAGCTTGTGCGCGTTCGTCCGGTGCGGTGAAATAGATGGCGCCGTCGACGCCGGGTGCTTCTCCCATCGAACGCCCGGTAATCACGTCCTGACTCTTCAGCGCTGCGGCAATCGGATCGCTACGGCGTAATCGGCGGCGATCTTCGACGAGAACGCGCACCGCGCCGCCGATGCGTCGAGCGCGCGCAGTTTCAGACGCGATTCGCGCCGCTTCGCGCAAACGTAAGAGCCGGCGATGTTTTTCGCGCTGCGCGACTTGCGCCGGCAGCTTCGCGGCAGGCGTGCCGTCCTCGCAACTGTAGGTGAAAAATCCGACGCGGTCGAGACGCGCACGGCCCAGCCAGCTTTCCAGATACTCGACGTGCTCTTCGCGCTCTCCGGGGAAACCGACGATGAACGTCGAGCGCATCGTGATGCCCGGAACGCGCTCGCGAAACTCCTCGATGATCTCGAGATAGCGCTCGCCCGTCGAGGGCCGCAACATCGCCCGCAACATTTCCGGATGCGCGTGCTGGAGCGGCATGTCCATGTACTTGCAAACTTTCGGCAGGCTCGCGATCGCATCGATCAGCTCGCGATCGACCGTGGCCGGATAGAGATACAACAGACGAATCCACTCGATGCCGTCGACCTCGTTCAGCCGCTCGAGCAGCGTTGCGAGGCCGCCGCGACGATAACCACGATCGCGGCCCCACATCGAGCTGTCTTGCGCGATGAGAACGATCTCTTTCGCGCCGCCGGCCGCAAGCGCGCGTGCCTCCGCGAGAATCGATTCCTCGCTGCGCGAGCGAAATTTGCCGCGCAGCTGGGGGATAATGCAAAACGTGCACGGATGATCGCAACCTTCGGCAATCTTCAAATATGCGGTCGCGCGCGGCGTGGTGACGAGCCTGGGAAGAAAATCGTGCTCCGGCTCGGCCTCGAACCCCAGACGCACCGGCTGCATGCCTTCGGCAGCCTCTGCGAGCACATCCGCGATGCCGGCATACGCGCCGGTTCCGACGATGCCATCGATTTCAGGAACGAGCGCGCGCAATTGCTCGCCAAAACGCTGCGAGAGACAGCCCGCGACGACGAGAAGCTGATCGGAACGTTTTGCCGCGGCGTGCTCGAGAATGACCTCGGTCGATTCCGCCTTCGCCGGATCGATGAACGCGCACGTATTGATCACGACTGCGTCGGCCTCGGCGGCGCTGGGGACGTACTGCCATCCGGCGATCCCGAGCTTGCCGATCATCACCTCGGAATCGACCAGATTCTTCGCGCACCCAAGCGAGACGAGTGAAAAGGTTCGCACGTTATCCGGAACTAGCGGTAATTTACGAACTGCAAAGGCAGCTCGTACTCCAGACTCTTGAGCAGGTTGATGACCTTCTGGAGATCGTCCTTGGATTTCGCCGTTACGCGGATTTGATCTCCCTGGAACTGCGCGTTCACTTTGAGTTTCGCCGCTTTGATCGCATCGAAAATGGGCTTCGATTTGTCCTTCGGAATGCCGGCCTTCAGCGTAATCTTCTGACGGAGCGTGTTTTGTGAGGCCGGCTCGACTTTACCGTACTCGAACGCCTTGAGCGAAATGCCGCGGCGGACGGCTCGCGTTTGAACGATGTCGAGGACGTTCTTGAGCTTGAGCTCATCGTCGCTGACGATCGTGATATCTTTGTCCGTATTTTCGATAGACGTCTTCGAGTTTTTGAAATCGAAGCGGCCCTCGATTTCTTTTCGCGCTTGATTCAGTGCGTTCTCCAGCTCTTGTTGATCGACGCGGCTGACGACGTCGAAAGATGATTCAGCGGGCATGCTTCACCAACGGAAATGCGTAATCGCGCTCGACGACTTGACC
>JBOHTT010000166.1:0-2792 GCA_050733775.1 Vulcanimicrobiaceae bacterium | reverse complement strand
CGTCGCTGCGCAAGAACACCCGCATTCCTCGCCCGGACGAGATCGTTTCGTCGATGACGACGGCGTCGGGCGGCAACGCTTCCCCGAGCGCCTGCACCAACGCGAAGGCTTCGATCGGGTCGCGATCCGCAACCGCGCGTGCCGACGTATGCAACGCAGCACGCTCCTCGCGAATCTCGCGCTCGATCGTTTGTCTGCGTTGCTGCGCGCGTTCTCGAGCTTTGCCCGTCATGCGGCTTGCGAGCTCCGCAGTCAAATCCGGCAGCGTGGCCTTCGGATCGCCGAGAATTGCCGCGCGCGCCGGATAGTTTTTCCCGAGCTCCCACGGATCGGTGTCGATGTGCACGATCGCGATATTGTCGGGCAATGCATCGACCTTCGACGGCAGCGACAGCGTGAAGAGATCGGCGCCGACCGAGATCACGAGATCGTGCCGAGCCAGAATCTCGCGCATCGCCTTTTGCAAGCGCGTCATCGCGCCGTGGAAGAGCGGATGCGTCGACGGAAACGACGCGCGGCTCGGGACGACTTCGGCGTAGACCGGCGCACCGAGGAGCTCGGCGAACGCCGTCATCTCGGCAAGCGCGTCACTCTGCGCCACGGCGTCGCCGGCAAAGATCAGGGGCCGCTCGGCCGCCGCGCACAATTCCGCAGCGGCTGCAATTGCATCGCGATCGCCGCGCACGTGAGGCGCCACGCGCGACGGCGCGCCGAGCTCGATGTCGGCCTCGCTCGTGAGCACGTCGCCCGGAAGCGAGAGAAAAACCGGCCCCGTCGGCGGCGCGAGCGCGGTCGTTGCCGCTCGATGAATCGCGACGGGCAAGTCTTCGAGCCGGCGAACTTCAGCCGACCATTTGACGAAAGGACGCGCGATCTCGGGAAGATCGGCCCACAACAGCGGTTCGCTAAAGCTGAAATTCTGCGGATGCTGTCCAGCCGTCACGATGATCGGCGCACCGGCTTCGCGCGCGTTGTACAGCATGCCCATCGCATTGCCGAGACCCGGCGCGACGTGCACGCTCACCGCGCACAGCTTTCCGGACGCTTGTGCGTAACCGTCCGCCATCGCCATGACCGCTGCTTCCTGTAATCCTAAGATATAGCGAAGCTGCTTCTCGCGCGCGAGCGCGTCCATTAGCGGCAGCTCGGTCGTTCCCGGGTTGCCGAAGATCAACTCGATGCCTTCTTGCTTCAGCAACTCCAAGAACGCCCGTTTTCCCGAAAGAAAGGGCATGCAATTCGAGTTGTTCAACGGTTTCGATCAACCCTTGAACATCAACAGCGTCCCTCGACGGAGTTTATCCTGAGCGGAGCGTAGCGGAGTCGAAGGGCTCGGGATGACATGAGAGAGATGGCCGTAGCAACTGCATCAAGCGTCGAAGATCTGGTCGAACACTATTTCGAACAGCCGTGGAGCGACGGGCTTCCCGTCGTGCCGCCGACGCCGGAGAAGATCGCGGCTGTCGTCGACGCGCTCGGTGGCGAGCCGGAATATCTCGAGACCGTCGTTCCGCCGCGTCGCGGACGCCTGACCCGCGAGATCCTCGCGATCAACATGGTCATGGCAGGCTGTAAGCCGGAATACGCGCCGCTCGTGCGTGCGGCGATGCTCGCGCTCACGTCGCAAGCCTTCAACATCAACGGCGTGCAGGCGACGACGCACATGGCCTCACCGCTGCTCGTCGTGAACGGCCCAATTCGCCACACGCTCGGCATGAACGCCGGTTGCAACGTGTTCGGCTCGGGCAATCGCGCCAATGCAACGATCGGCCGCGCGATTCGACTCGTCTTGCTCGCAGTCGGCGGCGGAACGCCAGGCGACCTCGACAAGAGCACGCTCGGGAGTCCCGCCAAATACACCTATTGCATCGCGGAAAACGAAGAGCTGAGCCCGTGGGCGCCCTATCACGTCGAGCGCGGATTGCGCCCGGAACAAAGCTCTGTGTTCGTCATTGCCGCCGAACCGCCGCATAGCGTCACCAACCACATCGCCGACGACGCGCAAGGCGTGCTCGACAGCATCGTCTCCGCAATGTCGACGTTTGCGCACAACAACGCAGTGTCCAGCGGCTCGTGCGCGGTCGTCATCGGACCGGAGCACGCCAAGACGGTCGCCAAAGACGGCTGGACGCGCCACGACGTGCGCAATTATCTGTGGATGAACGCCGGCAATACGTTCGGCGCGATCACCTTCCACGGACGCTACGGAAAAATCTACAACCGCAATCTGCCACGCTGGTACAAACGCGAGCCCGATGCGCGAATTCCCATCGTACCAAGCGCTGACGACATCCATTTGTTCGTCGCCGGCGGGGATGCCGGACGCTTCTCGGCATTCATTCCGGGCTGGGGACACATGACCGTGCCGGTCTTGCGCGCCATCGACGGCTCGCCCGCCGCCGGCGACCTCTGTGAAGATGGGACGTGCAAGATATGATTTTCGATCCGCGCGGCACGATCGACGCACCCAAACTGAGCCTGGCGAAGCGGCCGAAGACGCTCGCGGGTTTGCGCGTCGGCGTCCTCGACAACACGAAATGGAACGGCTGGAAGCTCGAGGATCGCATCATGGGGCTCGTCGCGCCCAAGCTGTCGCTCGACTCCGTGCGCCGCTATAAGAAGGAAAGCTTTTCGCGCGATGCGGCGCCCGAGCTGCTCGCGCAAATTGTTGCCGAGAACGATCTCGTCCTCACCGGCATTGGTGATTGAGGCTCGTGCACGTCGTGCTGTATGCACGACGCCATCCGGCTCGAAGCCGCCGGGATTCCAACCGCCGTCATCGTGACGACGGT
>JBOHTT010000165.1:0-17231 GCA_050733775.1 Vulcanimicrobiaceae bacterium | reverse complement strand
CTCGAGACCAAGCTCGGCGATCGAGGCCTCGCGCATCTTGAACTTCTGCACCTTGCCCGTCACGGTCATCGGGAAGGCTTCGACAATCTTGACGTAGCGCGGGATCTTGTAATGGGCGATCTTGCCTTTGCAGAACTCTTGGATCGACGCGAGATCGACCGTCGTGCCGGGCTGCGGCACGATCCACGCACACAATTCCTCGCCGAAACGCTCGTCCGGCACGCCGACGACCGAGACGTCTTTGACGCCGGGATGGCTGTACAAGAATTCTTCGACCTCGCGCGGATAGACGTTTTCGCCGCCGCGAATCACCATGTCTTTGATCCGGCCACTGATGTTCACGTAGCCTTCCTCGTCCATGACGGCGACGTCGCCGGTGTGCATGTAGCGCGCAGCATCGATCGATCTCGCAGTGTTTTCGGGATCGTTCCAATACCCGAGCATCACGAGATAGCCCCGCGTGCATAGTTCCCCCGGCATACCTCGCGGCACGATGCTACCGTGTTCGTCGACGATCTTGCACTCCACGTGCGGGTGAACGCGACCGACGGTCGTCGTGCGCTTCTCGATGGTATCGTGCTTGCCGGTTTGGAAGCTCACGGGCGACGTCTCGGTCATGCCGTACGCGATCGTTACTTCCGGCATGTGCATCTCGCTCTGCACGCGCTTCATGACTTCGACGGGACACGGCGAGCCCGCCATGATGCCGGTGCGCAGCGACGAAAGATCGTAGTCTTTGAAATTCGGCAGCGACAGCTCGGCGATGAACATCGTCGGAACGCCATAGAGCGACGTGCAGCGCTCTCGCCCGACCGCTTCCAGCGTCGCCGCCGGTTCGAAGGTCGGCGCCGGAATGACGATCGCCGAACCGTGCGTCATGCAGGCCAGCGTGCCCAGCACCATACCAAAGCAGTGATAGAACGGAACGGGAATGCAGACGCGATCGAGCTCGCTGTAGCCGCAGCCTTCGCCGATGAAAAACCCGTTGTTCAGCAAGCTGTGGTGCGACAGCGTAGCGCCTTTGGGGAAACCCGTCGTTCCGGACGTGTACTGGATGTTGATGGCGTCATCAGGCTGCGTGCGCTTCTGACGCTCCGCAAGCGTGTCCGGACCGATCTGCGCGGCACGCTCGAGCACGTCGTTCCAGCGCAACGCCGGCAGATCGGCGCTTGTCGGCTCGTCGCCGATAAAGACGATTTGTCGAAGGTCACCCAGAGCGCCGCGAACTTCAGCCAGCATCGTGGCATAGTCGCTCGTCTTGTGACGCACCTGCGCGAGCAACACGCTGACGCCGCTCTGCCGGAGGGCGTACGAGACTTCAGCCGTGCGATATGCAGGATTGACGTTTACGAGAATGGCGCCGATTTTTGCGGTCGCCATTTGAGCCACCACCCACTCGGCGTTGTTCGTCGACCAAATGCCGACCCGGTCGCCGTGCTCGACGCCGAGCGCGAGCAGTCCACGCGCAAACTCCTCGGCGACGCGGCGCAGCTCCGCATAGCTCATCCGGATTCCTTGAGGGCACGATACGACGGCATCGCGGTCGGGGAAGCGCCGCGCGACGGCATCGAGGTGCGCGCCGATGGTCTCGCCGATGAACGGGACGCGGCTTGCCCCGTGCACGTAACTCACCTTAGTCCGGTTCGCTTAAGAGGAACTCCAAATCTTGCCGGCTGAGCGTCTTCGCCATCGCGGCATCCGCCCGGATGACGGCTTCGGACAGCTCGCGCTTGCGCGCGGCGAGGGCGCGGATCTTCTCTTCGACTGTCCCGCGCGCGATCAGCCGGTAGGCCGTGACCGGGTGCCGCTGGCCGATGCGGTGCGTGCGATCGATTGCCTGACGCTCGGCGGCCGGATTCCACCAAGGATCGTAGAGGATGACGTAATCCGCCGCGGTCAGCGTCAGACCCACGCCGCCTGCTTTGAGGGAGCACAGGAACACCGGCGGCCCGTCGTCTTGCATGAACGATTCGACCTGTTGCCGGCGGTCCCGGTCCTTTACCGAACCGTCGAGATAGTTGAAGGCGATGCCGCGACGCGTCAGCTCGTCCCGAATAAGATGCAGCATCGACGAGAACGCCGAGAAGACGAGCACCTTATGGCGGCCCGCGAGAATCTCTTCGATCGTCTCACAGAGCGTCTCGAATTTCGTACTCGCTTCCGCATCGCCCACATAATTCTTCGAAAGCAACCCAGGGTGCGCGCAAACCTGTCGCAGACGCGTCAACGCGGCGAGAACGTGCAGGCGCTGCTGCGGCGCGTTCTCATCCCAGCCCTCGAGGATATCGTGTCGCGCGGTCTCGACGATCGCACGATAGAGCTGTCGCTGCGCCGGCGAAAGGTCGACCAAGATCTCGCTCTCGGTTCTCTCCGGCAACTCCGGCGTGACGTCTTCCTTGGTGCGCCGCAACATGAAGGGCTCGGTCCGCGCTCGCAAACGCGAGGTCGCGCGCTCGTCGCCGTTTGCGATCGGAGCCTCGAAGCGCTCGCGGAACGAGGATGAGGTTCCTAACAATCCCGGTTCCAGGAACGCGAAGATGGCCCATAGATCGCGCAGCGAGTTCTCGACCGGAGTACCGGTGAGCGCCAGACGATGGGTCGCCTGCAGGCTCCGCACGACCTTCGAGATCTGCGACGACGGATTCTTCGCATTTTGCGCTTCATCCAGAATGATCGTCCGAAAGTGAATCGAGGCGAGCTTTTCGGCATCGATGCGGGCTAATGTGTACGACGTGATGACGATGTCGTAGCGTTCGATGCCCTCGTATCGATTCGCACGTTCGTTTCCGGATTCCAAACGCAGCACCCGCAGGTGAGGAGCAAAGCGTATGATCTCATGTTCCCACGTGTGGACGACGGAGGTCGGTGCGATGACGAGCGACGGACTCGTCCCTTCCTTTTCGCGACGACGCTCGATATGCGCGATTGCTTGGATCGTATTGTGCGTGACGATGCAATCGTCCGTGATGTACGATCGATCCGGTGAGTCGACGGCGATGCACTGCATCGGCATCGTGCCCACTTCTTCGACGGCCACAATGGCCCGCGTGGGCAAATATTTGGTATGAGCCCTGTAGATTTGGGCTTTCCGGGCCAATTTGAACGGCGCAAACTGAGGTGGCAGCGAGACCGTAACTCGCCAAGACTCTTGTCCGAGGCGCTTCTCGCCACGATGCGTGTAGCGCGAGTACGGGCGATATCGAAGCCGCGCGACGCCTCCGAGCGAGCGCGTCAAAAACGCGACATCTTCTGCGAGTTGCGAAGACACCGACGAAAACTCAATGTGGGAGCCATCCGCCGAGACGTAGCCATCGGTATCCAACAGCCCTTGCAGAACCGCATGCCTTTCCGAGACCGACGCTGTCCGATACATCGGCGGAACGAATTTGGCACCCGATCCGAGTCCATGCAAGTCGAGAAGTCGAACCATGTCCGTCAGAACGTTCGTTCCACTGCGCCTCGTTCGCCGGATATCATAGTCGTAGTCGTGCCGGAAGACCATCTCCGTCCCGGTCGGCAGCAACGTACTACATTCTTCGATAAGCTCGGAGTCCGCCGACGAGATCTTCATCGTGTTGAACTTAAGGCAACCGTCGCCGAGCAAGCACCCCAATAAGTACGGATCGACAGGCAATGCGTTGCCGTTTTCAAAGTGGAAAGGCTCTGCGATAGGAATGTAATGGCGTGCATTCCCGGCCGCGTCATAAAGTCGCTGACGGACCTCCTTGAGCGGCAAAACGCGGTAAGGGTTTCCGCGCCTCTTCCTTACCGCCGAGTTGACGATCCAGAGATGATCGTCGGAACAAAGCGTCGATGAGCCATCGCTGAAAAAGACGCGGAACGCCGGCAGCTCGCCTTGGGGGAAAACGCCGGTTACGCGAGCTGCGCTACCGTTTGCGCTCATTACGGCGTCGCCCACGTTCAGGTCGCCGAAACGCCGCCAGCCTCTCGGCGTAAGTACGCGCACGTGAAGCGGTTGCGCCTTTCCCGTGCCCATATCGTCGGCCAAAATGCCGCCAAAACGAAATTCGGAAAGGTATTCTAAGAAGTCTAAGCCCCGCTTTTGATACTCGCGCAGCGTTCCGGCAAGCGCCGGAGGCGGTTCGACCTGCGTGATTCCGGCGAAGCCGCGGAGGCGTTCGCGCAGCGCCTCGACCTCTTCGGGTAAGCGGACGTCCGTGAACGCGGCGTGAATTTCATCGCGCAGCGCAACCAGAGCCGCCAGCCCGCTCTTTTTTCGCTCGAGCAGCTCGCGCAGCAATTCCTCACGCTCGCGTAAGACACTGACATCGACGAGGCGCCCACGCACGTCCGCGTACCGGCCCTCCGTGCGCAAAAGCGCAGCAAGTTCCTCGCGGCCCAGCGGCTCGCCGCCGTCGAACAAAATGCTGACGTCGAGGTCGAACCAGTCTTCCTGCGCGTTGCTTTTGCGCGCATTGAGCTCGAGCTGCATGTTTTGGACGGTCTGGACGGACGAAGCCGAGGAATCGAGCTCGACGTCGATGTCGTTCCACTCGGGCAGTGTCAAGCAAACGAATACGGCAGCTCGTTCGGCGCCGTGCAAGCCGAACGTCGGGTGATCTGCATCGAGGCGGGGAACAAAACCCACCGCGACCAGACGGTCGGCAAATGCGCGTGAATCTTCCGGCGAGAAGCGCACGAGCTCCGAACCAGCGGTCGCGATCGTCGAGGCAGCGCCGGCATCGATCGTTGCCCCCGTTGCCGCATCGTGCAGCTGCGGGCGTGCCAGCAACACCCCTTTACGCCACGCGATCCACAATCGCGCGGACGACGACGCAGCATCTTGAATGCCGACACGCTCGCGCTCTTCGCGCGGCAGATAAGCAGCCACGCGCGCAAGCATCTCGAGCGACGGCTTTCCGTCCGTCGATTCGGAAGCGCTGCGCGCGGCGGCAATAACGCGCGATGCGCGCGTGGCGTCGAGCGCGCCGTCAAGCAGATACGCTCCCTCCGCGTCGGCGATCCACGCCGGAGGGCCGTCGAGCAGCAGCGCTCGCGGCAAGTCGAGTTCTCTGCCCTCCGCCGTCTGCAAATAGGGGATGGCCTGCGCACCGCGGATACGAGCGAAGAGCGACACGCCGCGTGCATCCACTGCGAACGGTCGCAGTTCTTCCGGGTGACGATGCAACTCCGGACTGTCGTCGAAGCGCAGCCGCGGATGGCGCGCCAGGCGGAACGTGATCTGTGCGAGCGCGCGCGGATTTGCGCGTGCGGCAAAAGCGTCCCGCAACAGTGCATCTCGCAAAAGGCTGCGGTCCTGGTCGTCCCAATCGTCCGGCGGCGTCTGTTCGAGCATCGCGGCAATTGCCTCGCCCTCACGAACGACCCCGCGCAACCGCGGTGTGTCCAAAAATAGCGAACACGTCAACGTCGAGCCGTCAGTCGAAGAGTAAACTGGCCAAATCTTTCGCGCGCGGCGTTGCGTGCTGCCGTTCGGCGGCGGCAGCCAATCGAGCACGGCCGTTTGGTCCGCTTGCGACGGATCGTCGTAGGCAACCACGTGCGTTCGTACTGCTTCGAGCGCCGCGACAACGTGCGAGCAAACGCCGTTGCCACCGCACGCGCACAGCGCACGCACTCCTTGCGGTCCGGTGCCGCCGCCCCACTCGATCGCGACCTTCGGTGCGGTACCGTTGGAACGGACGACGGCGACGATACGGTCCTCGTCGACAGACTCCAGCGTAACGCGCCCTTCGTCGACCAGCGCTAACGCCGGAGCGACTAAGTCACGCGAAAACCACGTGGCGATCGAAGCCGGCAGCCTCGATCGCCACGTTACGAACGGTGTCAGGGCGACAACTTACGCTGGCTGAGCTTCCGGCGTGGGTGCAGCGGGTGGTTCGATCGTTGGGATCTTGCTGAAGCGCAGCTTCTCCGGGTTGTCCGGATCGACTTCGCACAAGATCCGATCGCCGGCGCCGAATTTGCCGCGGAGCATCTCCTCGGCGAGCTCGTCTTCGACTTCGCGTTGGATCGCGCGTCGCAGCGGGCGAGCACCGAATTGCGGGTCCCAGCCCTTGCGCGCGAGTAGCGATTTCGCTTCCTCGGTTGCTTCCAGGAACATATCCTGAGCCTTGACCTCGCGGATGACTTTCTCCAGCTCGAGGCCCACGATCGCTTCGATCTGCGGACGCGACAACTGGTGGAAAACCACGGTCTCGTCAAGACGGTTGAGGAACTCCGGACGGAACGTGTGCTTGACTTCCTCGAGCACTTTGTTCTTCATCCGCTCGTAGGCTTGATCGTCGGTTTGGCCGCTGTCTTTTTGCGGCCGGAACCCGATCTCGGTCGACGTCTGCATGCCGATGGCACCGACGTTCGACGTCATGATGATGACGGCGTTCTTGAAGTCGACGACGCGCCCCTGAGAGTCGGTCAAGCGGCCGTCTTCGAGCACTTGCAGCAGCAAATTGAAGACGTCGGGATGTGCCTTTTCAATTTCGTCGAGCAGCACGACGCAGTACGGACGACGGCGGACGGCTTCGGTGAGTTGGCCGCCTTCTTCGTACCCGACGTATCCCGGCGGTGCGCCGACCAGACGAGAAACCGCGTACTTCTCCATGTATTCCGACATGTCGATGCGGATCATCGCGTCGGAATCGTCGAAGAGAAACTCTGCGACGCTGCGCGCGACTTCGGTCTTGCCGACGCCGGTTGGACCGAGGAAGAGGAACGAACCGATCGGACGCTTTGGGTTCTTGAGGCCGGCACGGGAGCGACGAATCGCGCGCGTGACGACCGAGATCGCGTTGTGCTGGCCGATGACGCGCTTATGGAGCGCGTCCTCCATCGACAACAGCTTCTCAGTTTCGGCCTGAGCGAGTTTCTTTACCGGAATCTTCGTCCACGACGACACGATGTGGGCGATGTCGTCTTCGGTGACTTTGACGACTTTGTCAGTCTGTGACCTGCGCTCTTGCCACTCGGCTTCGAGGCGCTGCTTCTCGAGACGCAGCTTCTCTTCACGATCGCGGATCGCAGCGGCTCTTTCGAACTCCTGCGATTTGACGACGGCTTCTTTCTCTGCCTTGACCTTGCGGATCTCGGCTTCGATCTCGCGGACCTCCGGCGGAGGAAGCGTTGCCTGCAAGCGCACGCGCGAGGAAGCCTCGTCGACGAGATCGACGGCTTTGTCGGGCAGGAAGCGATCGGAAATGTAACGATCCGAAAGCTTTGCAGCGGCAGCCAGCGCTTCGTCCGTGATTTGCACCTTGTGGTGCGCCTCGTAGCGATCGCGCAGGCCTTTGAGGATCTCGATCGTCTCTTCGATCGAGGGCTCGCCGACCATGATCGGTTGGAATCGACGCTCCAGCGCCGAGTCTTTCTCGATGTGTTTGCGGAATTCGTTGAGGGTCGTGGCACCGATGCACTGCAATTCGCCGCGCGCCAGCGCGGGTTTGATAATATTGCTGGCGTCGATCGCGCCTTCCGCTGCGCCTGCACCGACAAGCGTATGCAGCTCGTCGATGAACAGAATGATTTCGCCGGCTGCGCCGCGGATTTCGTCCATGACGCGCTTCATCCGCTCTTCAAACTCGCCACGATATTTCGTTCCGGCAACCAAACCGGCTAGATCGAGCGTAATTACGCGTCGATCGCGCAGCGGCTCGGGAATGTCGCCCTTGACGACACGTTGTGCGAGGCCTTCGGCGATCGCCGTCTTGCCGACGCCGGGTTCGCCGATGAGCGCCGGGTTATTCTTCGTGCGACGCGAGAGAATCTGAATGACGCGCTCGATTTCGTTTTCGCGTCCGATGACCGGATCGAGTTTGTTCTCGCGCGCGAGCGTGGTGAGATCGCGGCCGTACGCATCGAGCGTCGGCGTTTTGGACTTGCCTTTCGGAGCAGGCGGCTGACCTTCTGCGCCGAGCAGCGAAGTCGTTTGCACGCGCACCTTCGCGGGATCGACGCCGAGGTTTGTCAGAACGCGAGCAGCGACGCCTTCGCCTTCACGAATCAGCCCGAGCAGGAGATGCTCGGTCCCGATGTAGTTGTGATTGAGCTGACGCGCTTCTTCAAACGCAAGCTCGATCACACGCTTAGCGCGAGGCGTGAACACCATCTCTTGCTGAACGGTCTGGCCGCCGCGACCAACGATTGCTTCGACCTCTTGACGAACCTTTGCGAGGTTGACGCCAAGCGTCTCCAGCACCTTAGCTGCGAGGCTCTCGCCTTCAGAAATGATGCCGAGCAGAATGTGCTCGGTTCCTATGTAGTTATTTCCGAGCCGCTGCGCTTCTTCTTGCGCGAGCACGATGCTGCGGCGTGCTCTCTCGGTGAACGGCTCCCACATTGACATAACGCGATACTCCGTACAAGGCCCTGCGAAACCTTCTGTACCCATCACGTCCCTCTTTAGGTCCCGCGTCGGTAGAAGGCATGGCAGGATTAAACCCTAGACACTCGTTCGCTAAACCGAGTTTCAGGTCTTAATCTCTTGCTCGCTGTCTCTTCCGGCGTAATGTCGCACCATGCTGACGCAGCACGGTTCCGATCGACGGTCCATCGCTCTTACGAAAGAGCAGTCCCAAGGCGACCTCGACGATCGAACTCTCGCTCAGGCGGTGCTCGAAAGCGACCTGGCGCAGCCGGAGGCCGACCTCCTCGGAAACGTTCACCGAGAGCTTCAGGGTCGGGGACGCGATGCCGGGATCGACCTGCAGCTTCGCGCCGGGCGCTGCCAGACGCCTCGCCATGCGGACCACTTAGGTGGCCGCAAGGCAAAGCCCTCGACCGAAGCAGCTGTCCGAGGAAGCGGCTGGTTTCAGACCCTGCGGCGGAGGCTAGCCCCGGCTTCGCGCAGTTCCGAGCCGAGTTCCACGTCGCTTCCTCCATCAAAGAAGGTGCGAAGTGCGTGCTCGATTACAGCGCTTTCGCTCACCCGCTGACGGAAAGCGAACTCGCGCAGCCGTTCGGCAAGCCGAAGGTCGAGCGTGTGCGACACCGTAGCGATCCGAAGCGACGGCCGCGGCGCCGCAGCGACTGCGGCGCGATGATTTCCGCCGGCGCGTTTTCCGGCAGAGTGCGAGGCGAGATTACTTCTGCGGGGCATATCTCATTTTCTATTACGTCGGAATTACGAAGCCTCTTACCGCTTCGCAGGTTCCACCCGTGGCGAGCAAAAGAACAAGCGAGAGCCCGAGTTGTCTGAGGAGTAGTTCGGTTGCTCTTGGGCGTCAAGCTGCACCAGATTTACCGATTCAGCTTGAGAGCGGCGTTACTCTGATCGTGCGCGACATCCTCGTTTTCACAAGATGTTTCGTTACGTTTGTTGCGCTTCTAGTGTTCATACGATTGTCGGAATTTGAAATTTGGGAATGGGGGACACGATGCCGACGCCGGACCAAGTGCGCGAAGCGCTTAAGGATGTCAACGATCCCGAGCTCGGAATTCCGATTTTGGATTTAGGACTCGTCTACGGCATCGATTGCGAAGGGCCGCAGCAAGAAAACGTCACCGTCACGATGACGTTGACCTCGCCGATGTGTCCTGTCGGGCCGATGTTCAAGCAAGCGGTCGAGTCCAAGGTCGAGACCGTCCAAGGCGTGAGGACGGTAAAGGTGGACATCACCTTCGACCCGCCATGGGATCCGCGCGCGATGGCCAGCGACGACGTGAAGCTCCAGCTCGGGATCTGGTAAGCGCGGAGGGCACGTGCCAGGCGGCCGCTAAGTCAGGTATCAGCGGCGATGCTTACCTACATTCCGTTAGTACTCGGGTATGTCGCCTCAGCTCTATGGCTGGCGGCGTTATTTATGCGCGCCCCGGTTCAGCTGCGCCAGCTTGCGATCGTCAGCAGCGCCGCCTTCATCGTCTACGGCGTGCTCGTGCAGCAATGGCCGATCGTCGTCTTGTTCGCGATCTTGCTTCCACTAAACGTGTGGCGTTTGCGCGAGCTCATGCTCCTGACGAAAACAGTTCAATCCGCCCTCACCGGCGATCTCTCGATGGAATGGCTGCGGCCATTCATGCAGCCCCGCAAGTACGCGGCGGGTGAATATATCTTTCGCAAAGGCGATCCGCAAACCGACGTCTTGTACATCGTAAGCGGGACGGTGCGGCTACCCGAGATTGAAGTGAGTATCAGCGGCGGCGAGCTGCTCGGCGAAATGGCAATCTTCTCGCCGACGATGGAGCGTTCGCTCTCTGCCGTGTGCACGACGGATGTCGAGACGCTGCATATGCCGACTGATTCCGTGCTCAAGCTGTACTTCCAAAATCCGGAATTCGGTCTCTACCTTGTTCGTCTCATCACGCGCAGGCTTCTCCAGGACACGCACCTGCTCGGTAACATGATTCACGAGCGCACCACGCAGCTCGAGAAGCTCAAGGCTCTGACGGACGTCGATGAAACTACCGGCGTGGCAAATCGCCGCGCCTTTGAAGCACGGCTTCATATGGAGTGGTCGCGCGGAATCCGAACGCCTGCGCCGCTCTCAATCGTCGTCGCAGAGATCGAAGACCGCTACAATCGCCGCTGGACCGACGAGATGCTGACGCAGGTCGCCATCGCACTCGGTTCGTGCGCCTCGCGCGCTTCCGACATGCTGGCGCGCCACGGCAACGCATTCGTCGCGATTTTGCCGAACACGAAACCCGAAGGCGTCAAATTGATTGCCGACGAGATGCTGCGCGTCATAGGGACGCTCGACGTCGCGAACGCGAGCATTTGGGCCGGCGATCTTCAGTGCCGCCTAGGCGCGGCTACGCGCACGCCGGACAAAGACATTCCGCCCGAGACGCTGCTCGAAGAAGCATATCGTGAATTACGGCGCGACGAGCGCGAAGACGGAGTCACACCGAAAGGGCCTGGAATTCTCGACAAGTTGGCGCAGACGGTACGGCAGCACGAAGAACCGCTGATCGGTTGATGGAGGGTTCGTCGACCCGCGAACGGCTCGCGAAGATGCGGGCTGCAGCTGCCACGCCCGCCGGTGCGGAGGCCGTCGAGCGTCAGCACGGACGCGGCAAACGAACCGCTCGGGAGCGAATCGAAGCGCTCGTCGATCCGGACACCTTCGTAGAGTTTGACAAATTCGTCGTGCACCGTACGACGGCGTTTGGGCTGGGCGAAAAAGAATTTCTCGGCGACGGCGTCATCACCGGACGCGCGCTCATCGACGGACGGCAAGTATTCTTGTTCTCGCAAGATTTCGCGGTGCTCGGCGGCTCGCTCGGAGAAGCGTTTGCCGAAAAGATCTGCAAGGTGATGGATCTGGCAGCGCGCACGGGCTGCCCGATGATCGGCATCAACGATTCCGGCGGCGCGCGCATTCAAGAAGGCGTCGTCAGCCTTGGCGGTTACGCCGAAATCTTCTGGCGCAACGTGCAATCCTCGGGTGTCATCCCGCAGATCAGCTTGATCGCCGGTCCGTGCGCCGGCGGCGCGGTGTATTCTCCCGCGATGACGGACTTCACGATCATGGTCGAGGGAATCTCGCAGATGTTCATCACCGGGCCGGAGATCATCAAGACGGTCACGGGCGAGGACGTGACGTTCGAAGAGCTCGGCGGCGCGATGACGCACGCCACCCGCAGCGGTGTCGCGCACCTAGTTGCCGGTGACGAAGACGGCATGAACGCGCAGACCCGCTCGCTGCTGTCGTTCATGCCGCAAAACAATGTCGACGACCCGCCGCTGTTCGGAACCGAGGACGATCCGGTTCGACTTTGCCCCGAGCTCGACGAGCTCGTTCCCGATGCGCCAAACAAGCCGTACGACATCAAACGCGCGATCTTGGCGGTCGTTGACGAGGAAGAGTTCCTCGAGATCCTGCCGTTCTATGCGAAGAACATCGTCGTCGGCTTCGGTCGCGTTGCCGGACGCTCTGTCGGCATCGTTGCCAACCAGCCTGACGTTCTCGCCGGCGTGCTGGACATCGAAAGCTCGATCAAAGCGGCGCGCTTCGTGCGCTTCTGCGACGCGTTCAACATCCCGCTCGTGACCTTTGTCGACGTCCCCGGCTTCCTACCGGGAACGGCCCAAGAGTACGGCGGCATCATCAAGCACGGCGCGAAACTACTGTACGCTTTCGCTGAAGCCACGGTTCCGAAGATCACCATCATCACGCGCAAGGCCTACGGCGGCGCTTATGACGTTATGGCATCGAAGCACATTCGAGCGGACGTCAACGTCGCATGGCCTTCGGCGGAGATTGCCGTGATGGGCGCCGAAGGTGCGGCCAGAATCCTGTTTCGCCGCGAGATCGCGGATGCGCCGAACCCGTCAGAGAAGACGGCCGAGCTCATCGACGAATATCGGAAACGCTTCGCCAACCCATTCGTCGCCGCCCAGCGCGGTTACATCGACGACGTAATCGAAGCGCGGGAAACCCGCCGGGTGATTACGACTTCTTTGGAGATGCTGCAAAACAAACGCGTGGATCGGCCGCGCCGAAAGCATGGAAACATTCCTCTATGAAGCTGCTTGAAGGCAAGACTGTGCTGGTTACGGGTGTTGCGAATCGATGGTCGATCGCAACGGGAATAGCGCGCGCCATGCACGAGAACGGCGCTCGGCTCTGCTTTATCTATCAAGGCGAACGGGTCAAAGACGAAGTTGCAAAGCTGGCGGCGGAGCTCGGCGGTGGGCCGTTCTGGCCGTGCGACGTGACGTCCGACGACGATTTGCGACGGCTCGCTGAAAACGTCTCAAAGGAAGTGGGCGGCCTCGACGCGCTCGTGCACTCGATCGCTTTCGTAAACAAAGAAGACCTAGCCGGCAAAGTCTACGACACGTCACGTTCCGGATTTTCGCTCGCGCTCGATATCTCGTCGTTTTCCTTGATTGCCCTCGTGTCTGCACTCAAAGAAGCTCTGCACGACGGCGCGAGCGTCATGGCGCTGACGTATTACGGCTCGACGACGATCGTGCCGAACTATAATCTTGCGGGCATCGCGAAAGCGGCCCTCGAGTCGATCGTGCGGTATCTCGCGTACGATTTGGGTGCCCGCGCCATTCGCGTCAACGCGATTTCGGCTGGGCCCATCAAAACGGCTAGCTCCCGGCAAGTCAAAGGCTTCTCTTCAATGCTCGACGCCGTCGGCGCGGCGGCGCCGCTGCATCGCAACGTCACCGCTGAAGATGTCGGCAACGCCGCGGTGTATTTGGCCAGCGATCTTTCTCGCGCCGTAACGGCGGACGTGCATTTCGTCGACGCCGGGTATCATGCGATGGGCATGCACCTGGATCAGAAGAGTTCTTGAGCGGTTATTCTATCGAGCCCGCTCAGACGGAGGAGGAAGCCGCAGCAATAATCGCGGTGCTCGATTCGCTGCGCCAAGAAAAGGAGCCGCCGCTTTCCGCCGCTTCGAAGTGGAAGATGGCCGGCCGTCCCTCGACTATGGCGCTGCGCGCCGACGCTCGGGATAAATTCGATGAAGATCCGTAAGCTTTTGGTCGCGAATCGTGGCGAGATCGCGCTGCGGATCATGCGTACGTCGAAAGAACTCGGCATTGCAACCGTCGCGGTCTACAGCGATCCGGATCGCGACGCGCTCCACGTCCGGTATGCAGACGAGGCCTTCGCGCTCAGCGGTGCTTCTCCGTCGCAAACGTATCTCAACGCAGACAAGATTTTCGACGTCGCCCGCCGCGCCGGCGCGGATGCGATTCACCCGGGCTACGGGTTCTTCGCAGAAAACGCGGGATTTGCGCGCGCGGCAATCGAGGCCGGACTACTGTGGATCGGACCGCACCCGGACGCCATCGACGCGATGGGTGACAAGTTACGCGCTCGCGCCGCGATGGTGAAAGCGAAAGTTCCTGTCGTTCCGGGCGATCTCAAGCCGGTCGCGGATGTAACGGCGGCGCGGCGAGCCGCCGATGAATTCGGATTGCCGCTCGCGCTCAAGGCTGCTGCCGGCGGCGGCGGCAAAGGGCTAAAGGTTGCGCGCACCCTCGACGAGATCGAATCGGCGTTCACGACGGCTCGTCGCGAAGCCGAAGCCTACTTCAAGGACGGCACGATCTACGCCGAGCGCTATCTCGACAATCCAAAGCACGTCGAGCTGCAAATCCTCGCCGACAAACACGGCAACGTCGTGCACGTCGGCGAGCGCGATTGTTCGCTGCAGCGCAGACACCAAAAACTCTGGGAGGAAACGCCGGCGTCGATTACCGATTCGGTGCGCAAACGTATGCGCGAGGCGGGCCTTCGCGCCGCGCGCGCGATCGGATACGACAGCGCCGGCACGATCGAGTGTCTGGTCGCCGGCAACGACTTCTTCTTCCTCGAGATGAACACGCGCATTCAGGTCGAGCACACCGTCAGCGAGATGGTCTCGGGGCTCGACTTGGTGGGCGAGCAGATTCGCGTCGCCTGCGGCGAGAAATTGGGCTACGACCAAGACGGCATCGAGCTGCGCGGTCATTCTATCGAAGTGCGTATCAATGCGGAAGATCCGGCTAGCGGCTTCGCTCCTTCTCCCGGGACGATCGTGCGCTATCGCGAGCCCGGCGGCCCCGGCGTGCGCGTCGATTCTGCGGCCTTTGAAGGCATGACGATCACGCCTGACTACGATTCGCTGATCGCAAAGCTCGTGGTTTGGGCGCCGACGCGACATCGCGCGCGCGAGCGTTTACAGCGGGCGCTCCATGAATTTCGCGTCGAAGGCGTCGCGACGACGATTCCGCTGCTGCTCGCGCTCGAAAACGAGCCGTCCGTGCGCGACGCGTCGTACGGAACGGCGACGCTGGAGGCATTTGCCGCGGGTGCGGCGCTGGCGCCGCAAGAGGCGCAGGCTAACGCGGCGGCTTCTGCGCCGCAAGACGGGAATGTCGTGCGCGTCGAGGTCAACGACAAGCTCTTCCGCGTTCGGCTGCTGGACCGTCCCGCAGCAACAACCAGCAGCGCGCAGTCGCGTCGCCCGCCGCGGCTGCAAGCTCGTCAGGCAAAATCGGGAGTCAATGAATACGCGATCGTCGCCCCGATGCACGGCGTCATTGCGGAAATCAACGCCAAACCGCAAGATCGGATCGAGGCGGGTGCCGTCGTCGCAATCATCGAGGCGATGAAGATGATGAACGAGATACGGTCGCCGCATGCGGGGACGGTTGCCGAAGTGAGCGCCGCCGTCGGACAGACCGTTGAAGCCGGTGCCGTGCTGCTCAGTTTCGAGAGGGCAGTTTAGGCGGCGCGGAGGAGGAAGGTCAGCCGCGTCGGAGGCAAGCCGGAAACGTGACAGCGCGACAGCAAAATGCGAGCGGCATCCCACTCAAGTCCGCATACGAAGCGAGCGATGCGCCGTCGCCGGCTGCGCCGCCGGGTGCGTTTCCATTTACGCGCGGTATTCGCGCCGATATGTACCGCGGACGGCTCTGGACGATGCGACAATACGCTGGTTTCGGCACGGCGAGCGAATCCAACGCCCGCTACCGCTATTTGCTCTCGCAAGGCACGACGGGGATCTCCGTAGCGTTCGATTTGCCAACGCAGCTGGGTTACGATTCCGACGCACCCCAAGCGCGGGGGGAGGTCGGCAAGGTCGGCGTTGCAATCGATGCGGTCCCGGACATGGAGACGCTCTTCGCGGAGATTCCGCTCGATCGCGTCACCGTTTCGATGACCATCAACGCTCCCGCATCGATCATCCTCGCCACGTATCTCGTCGTCGCGCGTCGTCGAGGCATTCCGTTCTCGAAGCTCGGCGGCACCGTGCAGAACGACGTACTGAAAGAATACGCGGCCCGCGGCACCTACATGTTTCCCCCACGTCCGTCGATGCGACTGGTAACGGACGTAATGGCCTATTGCGCTCGAGAAGTTCCGCAGTGGAATACCATCTCGATCTCCGGCTATCATATTCGCGAAGCGGGCTCGACTGCCGTCGAAGAGATTGCCTTCACGCTCGCTAACGCAAAAGCATATTTGAAGGCGGCCATCGAGAGCGGCCTCAGCGTCGACAGCGTCGCTCCACGCATCTCCTTCTTCTGGAACGCGCATAACGACTTTTTCGAAGAAGTTGCCAAGTACCGCGCCGCCCGGACGTTGTGGGCGAAAATCGTGCGCGACGAATTCGGCTCGAAGGACCCGCGATCGCAAATGCTGCGGTTCCATACGCAAACCGGCGGATCGACCCTAACCGCGCAAGAGCCGGAGAACAATATCGTTCGCGTCGCGCTGCAAGCACTCGCCGCGGTCCTCGGCGGCACGCAGTCGCTCCACACGAACGCCAAAGACGAAGCGCTGGCTCTGCCGACCGAAGAATCGGTGCGGACGGCGCTGCGGACGCAGCAAATCATCGCCCATGAAAGTGGAGTCGCGGACGTCGTCGACCCGCTGGCCGGTTCGTACTATGTTGAATCGCTGACGGAACAGCTCGCAAAACGCGCTGAAGCACTTATTGCGGAAGTCGACGCGCAAGGTGGCAGCGTCGCCGCCATCGAGAGCGGTTGGATGCAGGCGCGAATCACGGAATCGGCCTATCGCGCGCAGCTCGCCATCGAAGACGGTAGTCAACTCGTCGTCGGCGTGAACGCCTTCAGCGACCATGCAGACGGCGCGTCGGTGAAACTCCATCGCGTCGATCCGTCGCTCGAGCGCGATCAGGTCGATCGCGTGCGACGCTATCGCGCAGACCGGGACGCCGGCAAAGTGGAAACGCGCCTGCGCGACGTGCGCGCTGCGGCGGAGGGCAGCCAAAACCTCATGCCGCCCTTTATCGAAGCTCTCGATGCAGGCGCGACCGTCGGCGAGATCGCAGATCGCCTGCGCGAAGTTTTCGGCTCGTACACCGCGCATGAGGTCGTAGCGTGAAATCCTATCCGATCGACCACGTTGCAATCGTCGTAGAAGATCTCGAGACGACGCTCGATCTCTACACCGGCGTTTTGGGATTCGAGCAAGTCTACCGGGAGCTCATCGCCGACCAGGGCGTCGAAGCCGTCGGCCTTCGCACCGGCGATGCGGTCATCGAGCTCTTGCGGCCGCTCGATGCGAGCTCGGCAGTCGCGCGCTTTCGAGGAGACGCGCCGTCAAAGCTGCACCACACCGCCTACCGCGTGCCGGATCTCGTCGCCGAGCTGGCTCGCCTTCGTGACGCTGGAATCACGCTCATCGATCAAACGCCACGCAAAGGCGCTCACGGAAATCTCATCGCGTTCCTGCATCCAAAATCGACCGGCGGCGTTCTTATCGAGTTATGCCAGCGAACGTAATTGCGCCGCAACTTCCCCAATGGCGGCAGATCGCTGAAGCGCTTCCGATCAT
>JBOHTT010000164.1:0-3620 GCA_050733775.1 Vulcanimicrobiaceae bacterium | reverse complement strand
GATTGCGCCGGCGTCTCGAGGCGGCGTTGCCGCCGCACGCCGGCACGATCGCTGAAGTTGCGCAGCTGCACGCCGAGCTGGGCGCGGCGTTTGTCGCTGCGGCGCGCGCAGTGGTACAGGGAGAGCGGGTCGATTTCGTCGCGACGCACGGGCTGACGCTCTATCACGACGGCATGCGCGCAACGACGTTGCAGATTGGAAGACCGTACGAGCTTCGCGATGCGCTGCAAGCGACGGTCGTCTGGGATTTTCGTTCGGCGGACTGCGCGCTCGGCGGCGAAGGCGCGCCGCTGGTTCCGTTCGTCGACCTCCTGTTATTTGCGTCCGCCGACGAAGACCGCGTTGCCGTCAACCTCGGCGGCATTTGCAACCTCACGATCTTGCGGCGCGGTGGAGACGCGCAGGAGGTGTTGGCGTTTGACGCCGGACCGGGCGTCATGCTGCTCGACGCCTTCGTGCGCTCGCGCTCCGGCGAGGCATTCGATCGCGACGGACGTTACGCCGCAGCCGGCGCCATCGACGAGGAGGTTGCGGCGCAATTGCTGGCAGATCCGTATTTTTCTTGCGAACCGCCGAAGTCGACCGGACGCGAGCGCTTTGGAGCGCAATTCTTGGATGCCCATGCCGCCGCGCTGAAGCGCTTGACGATCGAAGACGGCTGCGCGACGCTCGCTGCCGTCACGATTCGTCCTTTGGTGGACGCGATTCGGCGGTATGCACCGCGCGACGCCGTCGTCGTCCTTGGTGGAGGCGGTGCGCGAAATCGCGCGCTCGTGCGGATGCTCGAGGACGCCCTCCGCCAAAGCCGCGTCGTGCTCGCCGACGGCTTCGGCATCAACGCGGATGCGAAAGAGGCAATTGCCTTCGCCATTCTCGGCTATGAGACGCTGCGGGGGCGGCCGGCCAATCTGCCACGGGTTACCGGAGCGCGCGCACAAACGATCCTCGGTTCGATCGTGCCGCACGAATTGTCCGCGCTCGTGACCGCGATTGCGCGCGAAACGGAGGCCGCAGATCGCTAACGTCGTCGGCGTCGACGCAGGCGGAACGAAAACGCGGGCCGCGTTTGCACGCGACGAAGAGATCTTGCGCACGGCCGACGGCCCTGCCGCCAGCATCACGCTGCACGGTATTGCCGATGCGGCAGATACGGTTCTGCAACTCGCGCGCGCCGCAGCTGACGGGGAGCGACTCGACGCGATATACGCTGGTGTTGCGGGAGCGGGAAGTCCGGCTATTGCCGAGGAGCTCGCGTCGTTGATGCAGCCGGCGTTTCCGCATGCGGTGGTAAGCGCCGGCGACGATGTCGAGATCGCACTGCGCGGCGCGATACCGAACGGTCCGGGGATCGTGCTCGTTGCCGGAACGGGCTCCGTCGCGATGGCCGCGGACGAAAACGGAGCGCTGCATCGCGCCGGCGGCCTGGGTTATCTCTTGGGTGATGAAGGCTCTGCGGCGTGGATCGGCTTCGAAGGGGTGCGTCATCTCGGCCGCGTGTACGATGGCCGCGACTATGAGGAAGAAACGAGCCGGCTCGTCGCGCGGCATCTCGCCGCGCACGATCGCCCGTCGCTGTTGCGCGCGGTGTACGGCGAGCGCATCGACGTGGCGCGCATTGCCGCGCTTGCGCCGAGCATCGTTGCGTTCGCCGGGAAGGGCAACCGCGTTTCGCGCGAGATCGTCGAACGCGCCGCCGAAGAGCTGGTCTCGCTCGCCGCGTCCGTCGCACGTTCCGCCGGCCTCGTCGACGCAGCTACTCCGTTCGCGCTCTCCGGCGGTCTTCTACAAGAGGAGAACGCTCTGCGCGTGCTGGTCGTCCGCGGCGTCGCTTCCACGCTGCCGAACGCGCAGCTTACTGAAAATGGCGATCCGCTCTTAGGAGCCGTACGCTGCGCGCTCGCTCTGCTGTAGCACATCGTTGATCGGCATCGTTCCCAGCGTCTTCATTCCCGGGCCGAGCCACCACAGCACCGGCATTTTACGCTTGTTCAAGATGCGATCGCAAGCGCGGTCCCTCACCTTAGTCATCCTGAGCGTAGCAACGCGGAGCGTTGCGGAGTCGAAGGACAGCGGTGATTTCGGTTGGTGGCGACGATCGCGACCTACGAGCTTTCTCTCTGTCCTTCGACTCCGGTGCACTAAAGTGACCTCCGCTCAGGATGACAAAAGATGGCGTTGTCCGCTTAAGTTACAGCGGTCAAAGATAAGCGCCGCTGAACGAGTTGCCGAGCATATCAAGATAGCGTGGGACACGTGCTCCGGTCTACGGCCGATGCCGATGAAAATTAAGAGCCGTACGCTGCGCGCTCGCTCTGTTGCATTCCCGGTGACGTAATAACGCGCGAGACGTGTTCCGGTCTCGGGCCGACGCCGATGAAAAGCGCGGGCAGTGTCCGGAGCAGCGCGTTGCTATCGAACAAGCGGAACAAGAGCGGAGGCTTGAATTGTTCTTGCGCATTGAGGACGCGGTTGACGCCGAGATTTTGAGCCAGCACCTGAAAGCCTTGAATGACCTTGGTTGGAAACTCGCGCCGCCGTTGCACGGCTGCGAGATCGTGCACGCCCACGGTTCCGGTGCGTAATTTGGCGGCCAGAATGTTGGCGGTAGCGACGGCGTCTTGGATTGCGAGATTGATCCCGACGCCGCCGATCGGCGACATTGCGTGCGCCGCGTCGCCGATGAACAACAAGCCCGGCCTGTACCACACGGGGAGGCGATCGATCGTCACCGTCAGCAGCTTCACGTCGTCGAAGGTCTTGATCTCGGAGACGCGATCGCTCAAGAACGGAGCCAGCACGGATATCTGCTGGCGCAGGTAGTCGATCCCGAGCGACTTGATACGCTCGAAGCCGCCCTTTTGAATGACGAATGCGCACTGAAAGTAGTCGCCGCGATCCAGCGTGACGAGCACGCCGCCGGGAGCGATATTGCCGAACGCTTGTCCCGGATCGCCGGGGTGGCGGGGGATGCGCATCCAGAGGACGTCGATCGGCGAGCCGTGCTCGCGCGGCTTCATTTGCGCGCGCTCGCGCAGGATCGAGTCTCTGCCATCCGCCGCGACGACCAGCGGAGCGCGCAGCTCGCGCGTCTCGCCTTTCGTCGTGACCCGAACGCCTACGATACGTTCGCCGTCGAAGATGAGGTCGTCGACAAGCGCTTCCATTTCCAGATGGAAGGCCGGAAGACGCCGGCCCCGCTCCGCAAGAAAATTCAAAAAGTCCCACTGCGGCATGAAGGCGACGAACTTGCATGGACCCGGAATGTGCGCGAAGTCGACCAAGTTGAGGTTTACGCCGGCAAATCGACCCGATAGCTGACGTATTTCGTTATGCGGGACCTTCAAGAACTCGTCGAGCAGACCGAGCTCGTACATCACGGTCAACGTCGACGGATGTACGGTGTCGCCGCGAAAATCGCGGAAGAAGTCTGCGTGTTTTTCGAAGACGGCGACGTGCACGCCCGCTCGTGCCAACAAATAACCCAGCATTACGCCGGCGGGGCCACCGCCGGCAATAATGCATTGCGTATCTACGATTTTCGCTGTCCCTCGACTACGGGCGTCTACGACGCCCTACGCTCGGGATGGACTTGATCCGGTTTCGTGGACTCCAAGATAAGA
>JBOHTT010000163.1:0-14064 GCA_050733775.1 Vulcanimicrobiaceae bacterium | reverse complement strand
CGCGTGCCGACGAGATAGATCGTCACCCACGAGAAACCCAGGCCCATCAGCGCCAGAAAGACCGTCCCGGCGGGATCGCTCGTGTCGAACCAGTAGACGGCGCCGATCACGAGACCGAATAGCATCGCGACGGAGAACATCCGTATGGAGATTTTCACGGCGGCGAATCCTTCGCGTATTCCGGATAGTGCAAGTCGAATGCGGGTCGCTTCGAGCGAATAGGCGGCAGCGCGTGGAAATTGAACTCCGGCGGCGGCGACGACGTCGCCCACTCCAGAGATTGGCCGCCACCCCACGGATCGTCCGGCAAGGGTCCTTGTTTTGCGGCGTTGCGGTGCGACGAAATGATGTTCCAGACGTACACGGCGGTTCCGATGGTGATGATGACGGCGCCGATAGTCTCGATCTGGTTCAGCGTCGTCCAACCGGGCAGGTCCGGATAGGTGTACACTCGCCGCGGCATGCCCATGACGCCCAGCAGCATCATCGGGAAGAACACCAAATTGAAACCGATCATCATGAACCAAAAGTGGATTTTCCCGAGCGTCTCGTTGAGTTTGACGCCCCAAATCTTCGGCCACCACAAGTAGAGCGCGCCGAAAATGGCGAACATCGAGCCGCCGCCCAGCACGTAGTGGAAGTGCGAGACCAGAAAATAGCTGTCTTCAACGTGAAAGTCGATGGGAGGAGACGCGACCATGACTCCGGTCACGCCGCCGTTGAGAAAGTTGAGCATGAAACCGATCGCAAAAAGCATCGGCGTGTCCAGCGTTACCGCACCGCGCCACATTGTGGCTATCCAATTGAAGAACTTGATCCCGGTCGGCACTGCGATCGCGTAGGACATCGCCGAGAAAAACGGATCGTTGACGGCGCCGGTCACGAACATATGGTGCGCCCAAACCGACATCGATAACCCGGCGATGCCGAATGCCGACAGCACCAGACCCGTATAGCCGAAGACCGCCTTGCGCGAAAAGACGCCGACGATTTCGGTAATCATGCCGAACGCCGGAAGAATCATGACGTATACTTCCGGATGGCCGAAAAACCAGAACAGGTGCTGATACATGATCGGATCGCCGCCGTACGCGGCGTCGAAGAACCTTGCTCCGGTATGCCGCTCAAGCAATAGCGCGAAGAGCGCGACAAACAGCGACGGAAACGCCATCAAGACGAGGAGAAACGTCACGATGACGTCCCAGCAAAATACGGGAATGCGCCACATTGTCATACCGGGCGCACGATAGACCAAAATGGTGACGAGAATGTTGATGCCCGTGAGCAGCGTCGACAGGCTCACAAGAATGAGCCCGATGATCCATAAGTCCTGACCCGTTCCCGCTTGGACTTGAATATCGGATAGCGGTGCGTACCCAGTCCATCCGGCGCTGCCGGCTCCGCCTTCCACACCAAGGCCGGAAAATATCGTGATGCCGCCGAGCAAGAAAAGCCAGTACGAATACGCGTTCAGTCGCGGAAACGCAACGTCGGCCGCGCCAATCTGCAGCGGCACCAAAAAATTCGCCAAGCCAAAACCGAACGGCGCGATAAACAAAAAGATCATCGCCGTTCCGTGCAGCGTGAACACCTGGTTGAAGAGATGCGGGCTGATGATCCCACTATCGGGCCTGACCAGCTGTAAGCGAATGACGTCGGCCAGGATTCCGGCGACGACGAAGAACGCCAGGCTCGTGACCATATAGAGGATGCCGACGCGCTTGTGATTGGTGCCTGTCAGCCACGAGATGATGCCGTGCTCGACGATCTTCGTCCGGCGTGAGAGCGCTAGCGCACTCAAGTCTTGCCGCCTTTGCTGATCCACCGCTCGTAATCGGCTTGCGAAACGACGCGGACGTTGAAATCCATGATGGCGTGGTAGGTTCCGCAGTATTCTGCGCACCGCGACGGGAACGTGCCGAGACGATTCGGCTTCAGATCGAAAACGTTGGTCGTACCCGGATTGGCGTCTCGCTTGAAAATGAAAGCCGGCACCAAAAAGCTGTGGATGACGTCGCTGGACGTGAGGTTGATCCGCGTCGTCTCGTTGACCGGCAAAACGAGCGTGGGCACGGCTTGCGGTGAGCCGTCGACGACGATCTTATAGCGTGGATACGTGAAACGCCACGACCAGCGGTAGGCGACGACATTGACCACTTGCTGGGGATTTGACTTGATCGTTTCGACTTGCGCTTCGACGATATACGTCTTGACGAAGAGCCCGATCACGATGAGTACCGGAATGATCGTCCAGGTCAGCTCGAGCTTGAGATTTTTGTAGACGGTCGAGCGCGCTTGTTTGATGTCCGGGTCTCGTCGCAGATACGCAAGCGAGCTCCATAAGATCAGCGCGCTGACGATCGCATAGACGGCGATTCCGGCGAACACGAAGACCTTCCAGACGCCGAACATTTGCATGCCTTGCACCGTACTGGGCGGCGCGACCGAGCATGCCGCAAGCAAGGCAAGAAGAGCAAGCGGTGCGACACGCCGCATGTCTCGCGCTCTACCCCTGCCTCTCAGGCCTTAATCATCGCGCTGTGGGTACAGTGCACCCGTGGCGAGAGCGATTGGCTATCGCATCGACGACAAGCGTCTTGAAATTCGAGGCCATGCACTGGTCTTGGGCGTGGCGCTATTTCTCGCGTCGGAGCTCATGTTTTTTGCTGCATGGTTTGCGACGTACTACGATCTGCGCGGACATAATGCAGTCTGGCCGCCGCCCGGCGTCCATCCGGACAAGGTCGAGTCCGGCATCGGGACGCTCTTCTTAGGCCTCTCGAGTTTGCTCGTGTGGCTGGCTGTCAGAAACATTCGCAAAGAGCAGTGGATGAAGGCGCGCGTTTGGCTGAGCGTCGCGATACTTTGCGGCGTAATCTTCCTCGCCATCGCGGTTCACGGCTGGCTCAAGAATCATTTCGGTCTTGGGACGAACTCCTACGGCTCGATCCTTTACGCGTTGACGGGATTCCATGCGCTGCACGTGACGGCGGGCGTGGTCGCGCTCGCGTACGTGCTTTCCGGCGTGAATCGGTCCGCATTCGCCGGAGCGAAGGCGGCGGGCGCCGACGCCGTCGGCTACTACTGGCATTTTGTCTTCATCGTGTGGCTTCTCGGAATCTGGCCGACCATCTATTTCGTGCAATGAGCAAAGGCGAGCGCACCGCAGAGATCGTCGTCGCCTTCTGGCTCCTGCTCGCGATCGTCGCAAGCGGAATCTTCGCGGCCGACTTCGCACTGCGTCCCGACAGCCGGCTGGAAGGTGTTAGCCTCGGCGTCGCATTCGTGTCGATCGCAGCTGCGCTGATCGTGTGGAGTCGCGATTTGCTCGGGCACGATGAAGTCGAAGATCCGCAGCATCCACAGCGATCGGATGAAGGCGAACGTGAAAGCGCGACCTGGCTTCTCGAAAAGGCCCTGAGTCGCGTCGGCCGCAGAACGTGGCTCGTGCGCCTAGGCATCGCCGCGGCGACGGCGCTCGGCATCGCAATTCTCTTTCCGTTGCGCACGTTCGGTCAAAGCCCAAAGGGACGCATCGGTCTGACGAATTGGCGTAAAGGCGTGCGTCTCGTGCGCGAGGACGGAACGCCGCTGCGCGCCGATCAGGTCGAGCACGGCAGTGCGATCACCGCGTTCGCGGAGGGACACACCGGTGCCGATCACACGCGCGATATGGGGCTCGATGCCGTCGTCGTCATGCACGTCGGACTGGACGAGCTGGAGCTGCCACATGGGGAGACGAGCTGGGCGCCTGAAGGTTACATTGCGTACTCGAAAATTTGCACGCATTTGGGATGTCCGCTTGGATTGTATCGAGCGGGCACGCAACAGCTCATGTGCCCCTGCCATCAGTCGACGTTCAACGTCCTCGACGGCGGCCAGGTAATTTTCGGACCCGCAGCGCGTTCGTTGCCAATGCTGCCGCTGCAGATCGATCGGGACGGCACGCTGCGCGCCGCCGGATACATGTCCGACTACGTCGGTCCCGACAATTGGGATTACGGCGAGAAGTGGGATCGCCCAAGGACGCGGATCCAGGGATGATTCGCAAACTCGTCCTTTACATCGACGACCATCTGGGCGCAGCGCCCTTTCTGCGGCACGCGCTGCGCAAAGCATTTCCGGATCATTGGTCGTTCATGCTGGGCGAGCTCGCGGCTTATTGCTTCATCTTCGTCGTGCTCAGCGGGACGTATCTGACGTTTTTCTTTCAACCGTCGGACACTCCGGTCCAATATCATGGGCCCATCGCATCGCTCGACGGGCGCTGGATGACGGAGAGTTACCATTCCGTCCTCGTGCTCTCGTTTCAGAACAAAATCGGACTGCTCTTTCGCCAAGCGCACCATTGGTGTGCCGATATCTTCGTCGTCGCAATCGTCACGCATATGGGGCGCATCTTCTTCACCGGCGCTTATCGGAAGCCGCGGGAGCTGAACTGGTACATCGGGATCACGCTGTTGATCCTCGTGATGGCCGCCGGCTTTACCGGCTATTCGCTGCCCGGCGACAATCTGTCCGGCGCGGGCCTGCGAATCGCGTATTCGATCGGCCTTTCGATACCGGTAATCGGCGATTGGCTGATGTATCTGTTTTTCGGCGACACGTTTCCGTCGCAATTCATCAGCAACCGGCTGTACCCGCTGCATATCCTGTTCATCCCCGTCGCAATCGCGGGATTGCTCACGCTGCATATCTTGATCCTCTGGCATCAAAAACATACGCAGTTCGCCAGAAAGCAGAACCAGACGGAGCACAACGTCGTCGGTTCGCCGCTCTTTCCGACTTATGCGGTAAAGTCGCTGGCGCTGATGATGGCGACGTTCGGCATGCTGTTCTTGCTCGGCGGGCTCATACAGATCAATCCGGTTTGGGAGTACGGTCCGTACACGCCATGGACGCTGTCGTCGCCCGCGCAACCCGATTGGTACATCGGTTGGCTCGAGGGAGCGTTGCGCATCGCGCCGCGCTGGGCGATCCGCCTTGGCCCGCATTCGATCGGAGCGCCGTTCTGGCCGGCCGTTTTCATGCCGGGCTGCTTCTTCGCCTTGCTGTATTTGTGGCCGACCATCGAGAAGCTGCTCACGAGAGACAAGCGCGATCATCAGCTGCTGGAGTTTCCGTGGAAGAATCCGGGGCGCGTCGCGTTCGGAACCGGCGTCGCGGTGTTTGCGGTGCTATTGCTCGGCGCCGGCTCCGACGACGTGCAATCGTATCTCTGGCATACGCCGGTTCAATCGATCGTCTGGGCCTATCGTGCGGGAATCGTGTGCCTGCCGCTCATCGCGGCCGCCGTCGCACGGCGCATCTGCATCGAGCTGCAAGAACGGCACGCCGAAGAAAAGCCGCATCGTGTTTTGCTTCGTCGCACGCCGGAGGGCGGCTTCGAGGAAGAGAGCATTCCCACGCCGTGAGCGCGGCTTTCGCTGCGGCATTCTTCGTCGCCGTGCTCGCGATCGCGTCTGCCGGACCGGCGCATGCGGCGACGAACGACCTCATCGACCAAGGCAAAACGCTGTGGGTCGTTCACTGTAGCCAATGTCACGGCCAAAACCTCGAAGGCGGCCCGGGCGGCCCCGATCTCCACGGCATCGGCCCAGCGCCATTCGATTTCATGATGCGAACCGGGCGCATGCCGCTCGAAGTTCCCGACACCGAACCGATGGCACAACCCCCGCAGCTCACGCCGCGCCAAATCGCCGCGATCGTTGCGTTTGCCGTTGCGAATGGCGCCGGCCCGAGCCCGCAGATTCCAAGCCTGCGGCTCAACGATCGTCTCGCGGACGGACGCAAACTCTTCGACGATAATTGTCAGGGCTGCCACGGCGCGCAAGGTGCAGGCGCGACGATTGGATTCGGATGGGAAGCGCCCGATCTCTATCCGTCGGATCCAACGGTCGTCGCCGAAGCGGTGCGATTCGGCCCCGGCTTGATGCCGTTGTTCGATGACAAAGTGATTTCGAATGCCGACCTCAACGATTTGGTCAGCTACGTCATGACGTTCCGACATCCGCCGGATATCGGCGGCTACGCGCTCGGCCACACCGGCCCGACGGGCGAGGGTGTGGTGGCGTGGTTCTTCGGCCTTGGGAGCACCTGCATCGTCATGGTGCTTGTCGGACAAACGCTGCGCTCGCGCCAGCAACCAAACCGGGACGACCCTCGGTAACGCTCGCTCGGTTTTGCTTCAAGCGCATGACGGTATTCCACGTTCGGAGGCATTTTGGCATGGCCGAGAACGTGAGCGATTTCATCATTCACCGGCTCTACGAATGGGGTGTCCGGCGAATATACGGATATCCGGGAGACGGTATCAACGGTTTGATCGGAGCGCTGCAGCGTTTCGACAATAAGATCGAATTCATTCAAGTTCGTCACGAAGAGCAAGCAGCGTTTATGGCTTGCGCGCACGCGAAGTTCACCGGCGAAGTCGGCGTGTGCATGGCAACCTCGGGTCCCGGTGCAATCCATTTGCTCAACGGCCTGTACGACGCAAAAAAAGATCACATGCCTGTGGTAGCGATCGTAGGGCATGCCGCCACGACGGCCATTGGCGGCGACTACCAGCAAGAAGTGGATCTGCCGAGCCTCTTCAAAGACGTGGCGTCTTCGTACGAAGCCGTAGTGAGTTCTCCCGTCGCCGCCCGCCATGTCGTCGATCGCGCGCTTCGTATCGCCATGGGTATGCGCTCCGTGACGACCATCATCGTGCCGAAGGACATTCAGGAAAAGAAAGCCGTTTCGAATCCGCCGCACAAGCACAACACCCTGCACAGCGGTGTTGGCTATTGCCGTCCGCGCGTTATTCCGCAAGGCCGCGACCTTCAAAAAGCCGCCGAGATTCTCAATGCGGGAGAACGCGTCGCGATGCTGGTCGGCGCCGGCGCGATGAATGCCGAGGAAGAGATCGTCGCGGTAGCCGACAAGTTGCAGGCCGGCATCGCGAAGGCGCTCTTGGGGAAGGCCGTCGTTCCGGACGACCACCCATTCGTCACCGGCACGATCGGACTGCTCGGAACGGAAGCGAGCAGCGAGATGATGAGCAACTGCGACACGCTGCTGATGATCGGCACCTCGTTCCCGTATGCCGAGTTTCTTCCGAAGGAAGGCAAAGCTCGCGGCGTTCAGATCGATATCGATCCGAGAATGCTCGGGATACGGTATCCGATGGAGATCAATCTGACCGGAGACGCCGCCGACACGTTGCACGAGCTGTTGCCGCTGCTCGAGCAAAAGGAAGACCGGTCCTGGCGGGAACGGCTAACCGCGACGCGCCGCAAATCGGAAGCAGTCGGCGCTCGTCGGGCCGAAATCGAAGGGCACCCGATCAATCCCGAAGTGATCTTCACCGAGCTTTCGCCGCGATTGCCGGATCGATGCATCGTAACCGGCGACGCGGGCACGTCGACAAACTGGCTCGCGCGCCACTTGCACATGCGCAAGGGGATGAAGTTCTCGCTCTCAGGTGGCCTCGCTACGATGGGCGGTGGCGTGCCGTATGCGATTGCCGCAAAGTTCGCGTTCCCCGATCGCGTCGCGATCTGCCTCACCGGCGACGGCGCCATGCAGATGAACGGTCTGAACGAGCTTATTACCGTCGCCAAATACTGGAAAAAGTGGAGCGATCCTCGGATCGTCTTCTTCGTTAGCAATAACCGCGATCTGAACCAGGTTACTTGGGAGATGCGAATCGAAACCGGCGATCCAAAGTATCTGGTATCCCAGCAGTTACCGGATTTCCCATACGCGAGCTATGGGGAGTCACTGGGGTTCATGGGAATCGCCGTCGATCGCGCCGATCAAGTCGGCGACGCCTGGGAGCGCGCGCTTTCCGCCGACCGTCCAGTCGTTCTCGAAGCGCACACCGATCCAGCGATTTCGTTGCTTCCCCCGCACATCAGCTTCCAACAGGCAAAAGAGTTAGCAACGGCCCTTTCCAAGGGCGACCCCGAAGAAGTACCCGTCATCGTCGAGCAAGCGAAGGCGCTTGCCGCCGGTCTGTTTCCGAAGCTCGGAGAGCATAAGTGACCGTTGCGGCGGATTCCGGCGCAACGATCGAGCGAGTCAACGTATCGGCGTTCAAGATTCCCACCGCGGCCCCGGAATCAGACGGCACGCTCGAATGGGACGCGACGACGCTCGTCGTCGTCGAGCTTGAATCGGAAAACGTGCGGGGAGTCGGCTATACCTATGCCGACGCCGGCACCGCTAAGCTGATCGAAGAGAAACTTCTTCCGATCGTGCGCGATTGCGATCCCATGCAGACCGATCGCGCCTGGGCGAAGATGGTCGCGTCGATTCGCAACTTGGGACGCCCGGGTATCGCGTCGATGGCCATCGCGGCGGTCGATAATGCGCTGTTCGACCTCAAAGCGCGTCTGCTCGATACGCCGCTCTACCGCTTGCTGGGTGCCGTGCGCGACCGCGTGCCAGTTTACGGCAGCGGCGGCTTCACCTCGTATACGATCGACAAGCTGCAAGAGCAGCTATCCGGTTGGGCCGGCGACGGCATTCCGCGAGTAAAAATGAAAGTCGGCCGCGACCCGGAAAGCGACATCGATCGCGTCAGCGCCGCCCGGGCTGCGATCGGCGACGCCGTAGAACTTTTCGTCGATGCCAACGGCGCGTATCACGCGAAGGAAGCGATCGCCTTCGGCGAGCGCTTTGCCGAGTTGAACGTCGTCTGGTACGAGGAGCCGATTTACCATCGCGACATCCCCGGACTGCGGTTCGTGCGCGATCATCTGCCGGCCTCGATGGAGCTGAGCATCGGCGAGTACGGTTACGACCCGTTCGATTTCGCCAACATGATCGAAGGCGGTGCCTGCGACGTGATTCAAGCCGACGTCACCCGCTGCGAAGGCATCACCGGATTTCTGGTCGCCGACTCGTTGTGCGTGACCAAAAACATGCCGCTCTCCACGCACTGCGCTCCGGCGCTGAGCGCTCATCCGGCAGCGGCCGCCAAGAGCTTGCGGCACATCGAGTACTTTTACGACCACGTCCGCATCGAGCAGATGCTTTTCGACGGAGTTCCTCCATTGAACGATGGCTGTTTCGACTTGTCCCAGGCCGGACCGGGCAATGGACTTACCTTTAAGCACCGCGACGCGGAGCGTTTCAAGATATGATCGATCTCATCGGAGCCGTCGAAGGCATTCGTAATAAAACTCTAGAGATGCAGCACCCGCCGCGTGCGCGGCACGACGCAGCTCCGCCGCCGAAGGTCGACGCGCGGAAACTGGAAGGTGCGTTGCGCGCGAAGATCAAGGGCGAAGCCCGGTTCGATGACGGCAGCCGCGCCGCGTACTCGACCGATGCGTCGAATTATCGCCAGATTCCAATCGGCGTGGTGTGTCCGAAAGATGCCGACGACGTCATCCAAACCATCGCGATATGCCGTGAATTCGGCGCGCCCGTAACCTCGCGCGGCGGAGGAACGAGCCTCGCCGGGCAAACGTGCAACGTCGCAGTTATTATCGACTTCTCGAAGTACATGCACCGCGTGCTCGAGATCAATTGGGACGAGAAATGGGCGCGCGTCGAACCCGGCTGCGTCCTCGACGACCTCCGCAAAAAGGCGGAGGAACGTCATCTCACCTTTGGGCCCGATCCCGCAACGCACGATCACAATACGCTTGGCGGAATGATCGGTAACAATTCCTGCGGCATGCACGCACAAATGGCGGGCAAGGTCGAAGAGAACATCCTCGAGCTCGATGTCGTCACGTTTGACGGCTTGCGTATGCGCCTGGGACCGACGAGCGACGACGAGCTGGAACGTATCGTCAGCGAGGGCGGTCGACGCGGAGAGATCTACGCAGGCATGAAGGCGTTGCGGGACGAGTACGCGGACGACATCCGCGGACGTTATCCGAATATTCCACGCCGCGTCTCAGGCTACAATCTCAACGAGCTCTTGCCGGAAAACGGCTTCAATATCGCACGCGCCATCGTCGGATCCGAAGGCACGCTGATCACAGTGCTCGAGGCAAAGTGCAAGCTCGTGTGGAGCCCGCCCGCCCGCGTATTAGCGGTGCTGGGTTTCGAAGACGTGTATCATGCCGGCGACGCCGTGCCGGCAGTGAACAAGCATAAGCCGATTGCGCTCGAAGGCCTCGACGATCGCCTCATCGAGTTCATGAAACGCAAGAACGTGCACGTCGATTCTCTCGGCGAGCTGCCACCCGGAAAAGGATGGCTGATGGCCGAGTTCGGCGCTGAAACGCGCGCGGAAGCAGACGCTATGGCGCGCGGGATGTATGCCGACCTCAAAGCGCGGCCAAAGCCGCCGTCAATGAAGATCATCGACGACAAAGAACACGAGAAAAAACTGTGGGAGGTTCGCGAAGCCGGCCTCGGTGCCACCGCACACATCCCCCTCGAACCCGAAACCCATCCGGGCTGGGAAGATTCGGCCTGTCCCCCGGATCGGGTGGGCGACTATCTGCGCGACCTAAGGGCGCTCTTTGACAAGTTCGGTTACAACCCGTCGCTGTACGGACACTTCGGTCAAGGCTGCATTCACTGCCGCGTCGACTTCGATCTGAAAACGGCAGAGGGAATTGCGAATTGGAAGCAGTTTCTCCATGAGGCCGCCAAGCTCGTATCGTCGTACGGTGGCTCGCTCTCCGGCGAGCACGGCGACGGCCAAGCGCGCGCCGAGCTCTTGCCGATCATGTACGGCGAACGCATCGTCCAGGCATTCGGGCACTTCAAAGGCATCTGGGATCCGGAAAACAAGATGAATCCCGGAAAAATCGTGACGCCATACCGCATCGACGAGAACATGCGGTACGGGGTAGACTACGAGCCTTGGGTTCCGAAGACGCACTTTCAGTTCCCGGACGATCACGGCAGCTTCGCCGATGCCGCAGATCGCTGCGTCGGCGTGGGAAAGTGCCGCCGCGAAAATAGCGGCACCATGTGCCCGAGCTACATGGCGACGCGAGAGGAAATTCACTCGACGCGAGGCCGCGCGCGTTTGCTGTTCGAGATGCTGCAGGGCAATCCGATTCAGCGCGGTTGGAAATCGAAAGCCGTCTTCGACGCGCTCGACTTGTGCTTGTCGTGCAAGGGCTGCAAGGGCGAGTGCCCGGTCAACGTCGACATGGCGACGTATAAAGCGGAATTTCTCTCGCACTATTACGAAGGGCGTCCGCGGCCGCTTTACGCCTACGCCTTCGGACTGATGCCGTGGTGGGCGCATCTCGCTTCCTACGCACCGGACCTCGCAAACATCCCGACGCAAACGCCGGGCTTGCGCAATATCGCGAAAGCGATCGTGGGCATTCCGCAACCACGAAGCCTGCCGCCGTTCGAACGCACGACGTTCAAACGTTGGTTCCAGGGTCGCGCTTCGGTCAATCCGGACGGACCACCCGTCGTGTTGTGGGCCGACACCTGGAACAATTATTTCAAGACGCATACTGCAAAAGCCGCGGTTGAAGTCTTGGAACACATCGGCTACAACGTCATCGTTCCGCAAGCGACGCTATGCTGCGGCCGTCCCCTCTACGACTTCGGCATGCTCGGACTCGCGAAGACGATGTTGCGCGAAATTCTCGACGCGTTGCGACCGTACATCCGGGAAGGGATTCCGCTCGTCGGACTCGAGCCGAGCTGCGTCTCCGTCTTTAAAGGCGAGCTGCACGAGATGCTCCCGCACGATTCGGACGCGCGCCGCCTGGAGCAGCTCACGTACATGCTCGGCGATTTTCTGCAAGAACGCGCGGAAGGTCTGCGCTTGCCGAAGCTCGATCGCAAGGCGGTCCTGCACGGTCACTGCCACCACAAGTCGGTGCTCAAGTTCCAGAGCGAGACCGAAATATTGAAACGGCTCGGCCTCGATCTCGAAGTACTCGACTCCGGATGCTGTGGCATGGCGGGCTCGTTCGGTTTCGAGCCGGGCGAGCACTACGACGTCTCGATGAAATGCGGCGAGCGCGTGCTGCTGCCGAAGGTTCGCGAAGCGTCGCGCGAGGCGCTGATCGTCAATGACGGCTTCAGCTGCCGCGAGCAAATCGAGCAGAACACCAATCGTCAGGCCCTGCATCTGGCCGAGGTGATCAAGATGGCGTACGACCGTCCGCCCATCGAGCCTTATCCCGAGCGCAGGTACGTGCCGGATCCGAAACGCGCTGAGAACCGCGCGATCCGGCAATCACTCATCGCTGGAGCGGCGCTCGCGGCCGGCGCCGCCACTCTCTGGGTAACCACGAAGAAATGAACGAGCAAGAAGTCGTCGTCATTACCGGCGCGTCGGCGGGAATCGGACGAGCGTGCGTCCGCGAGTTCGCAAAACGCAAGTGCAAGATTGGGCTCATCGCGCGCGGCGTCGATGGCCTGGAAGGCGCGCGCAAAGAAGTCGAACAGGCCGGCGGCGAGGCGCTGGTGCTTCCGACCGACATAGCCGACCCAGCCGCCGTGGAACGCGCTGCCGACGCGGTCGAATCGCGTTTCGGGCCGATCGACACATGGGTGAACGTCGCCTTCGCAAACGTGTTTTCGGAGTTCGTCGAGCTGACGCCCGAAGAATATCGCCGCATTACGGACGTGACGTATCTCGGTTACGTGTGGTCGACGGTCTCGGCCTTGCGACGGATGCTGCCGCGCAACCACGGCACGATCGTCCAAGTCGGCTCTGCACTCGCGTATCGCAGTATTCCGCTACAGTCGGCGTATTGCGGCGCAAAAGCGGCGATTCGGGGCTTCACCGATTCGATTCGCTGCGAGCTGGTCAACCGAGGCAGCAAAGTCTACATCACGATGGTGCAGATGCCCGCTGTGAACACGCCGCAGTTTTCGTGGGGTCGCACCAAGCTGCCGCGCAAGCCGCAGCCCGTGCCGCCGATCTTCCAGCCCGAAGTTGCCGCGCGCGCCGTTTGGTACGTCGCGCATCACCGGCGTCGCGAGATGCTCGTTGCGCTATCGACGATGCTGGCCGTGAACGGGCAAAAATTTGCGGGTGGCCTGCTCGACTTCTATTTAGGCAAAACGGGCTACAGCTCGCAGCAATACGATGGCAACGTTTCGCCGGACCGTCCTGACAACTTATTCGAGCCGGTAAAAGGCGACTGGGGCGCGCACGGCGATTTCGACTAGCGTTCTAAATCGCAAAGCTGGCAGCTCGAACTGGTCATGAACGGCAAGCTGGTCTTGGCAACGTTGGCGGCAGCCTTTGCCGGGGGCTGGTTACTCCTCCGCAAACAAACCAGTCGCTGACAGATGTTGGGGTTTCGGCAATAGTCAATATAGTTGACTATATCTGGGAAATCCCATAGAACCATGCAAACAACGATCAATCACCCCGTAAGGGAAGTTTGGACAAAAGCTGGGCCGATCGAAGCAGTTGCTGCTGACACGGCCGAGCTGCGCAGAGTCGAAGAGGTTCATCAAGCGCAAATTGGTGACGCAACGCCGATGGGTCTGTTCGGGTTCGCCACCGGCACGCTGGTCATCGGCTTCGTGCTGTCGGGGCTTGTCCCGCTCACCGGGCTACCGGCCGTCATCCCGTCGGTGTTGGTGTTCGCTGGCGTTGCGCAATTCATCGCCGGCTTGTACGCCTTCTCGAAAGGCAATACGTTTGCCGGCACGGCGATGTGCTCGTTCGGCGCGAACAACGTCCTCGTCACGAGCTTCATCTGGATGCAAAGCCTCGGCTTGATTCCAAAGGGACATTCTGAGGATATCCTCCTCGGCGTCGGCCTGTGCTGTCTCGGATACATCGCACTGGCACTCGCTATCGCAGGACTGAACGTCAACGGCGCGATCGTCGCGACGCTGCTCGCATTAGTTCCGGGATACGCATTGCCGGGAATCCGGTACTTCGGCGCCCCGCCGGCGATCGGACACATTGGTGGCGGCTTCTTGTTGCTCGCCGCACTGCTTGCGTTCTACGTGGCAGGCGCGATGGTCATCAACAGCACCCACGAGCGTCAGGTCCTCGGCCTGGGCCGGCTCCATCACGAACGGTAACGTCTGACTTCGCTCCAACCGGAAAGGCCGCTGCACACCCAGCGGCCTTTCCTTTTCCCACCGCCGTTTTTTGGCAATAGGTAAACC
>JBOHTT010000162.1:0-13706 GCA_050733775.1 Vulcanimicrobiaceae bacterium | reverse complement strand
GCGCGACCGGTCGAGGAAAAGGCCTTGGCAGTCATCATGCTCGCACGTGCGCAGCAGAAGGCGGCGATCGCCGTCGGCAAAGAGGGCGATTGCATCGCGCGCAAGTGCAGCTAATGCTCCTTCGAAGGCGCGCGAACGCGGCGCGCTGATCGACCAATCCTCGCCGAGCTGCGGTGCGACGTCGGCGCGACGCGCGGCGGCGTTGAGCGTGCGGACATCCGCAGCCGATGGCGGCTGTTCGTGAACGGCCGCATTCCCGATTCGATAGATTGCATCGCGGAGCGCGCGCAGCTCCGCCAGATCCGTATCGTTCAGCCGCGGCTCGTCGGGGAGCAATCCCGATGCGACAAGCCAGCGCGCAGCATCGGCCGGCGTGGAGAGAAGCTCGACCGCCGCGGAAGCGCGGCGGCGCAGCGTCACGCCGAGATCCAGCACCCGCGAGCCGTAGCCGAAGCGGAATGGTGCGGACGCGAGGCGTTCCCGGACGGAGCTGGCCACACCCGTATAGTAACCCTTTTAAAGGGTTATGTCAACCGGTTTAAGGGGTTACTCTAGGGGTGCTCTTGCGCGGTACAAGCGGACGGAAAACGCGATCAGCGAGATGCCTGCGAGGAACGCATAGAATCCGATCATCCACACGATCGCCCCGAGACCCGCCGCGGGGAAAATCGCCATGAGCGCGCCGAGAATCATCGACAAGATGCCGCTGAGGACCCACATCCATTCGTTCGGCAGCGTATGCCGGAAACGCAGCGCGACGATGAGCTCGAGCACTCCCGTGACCAGCGCCCACCAACCGATGAAGAGCGCCAGTGTGAGCGCGGTGATCCCCGGCCACCACAACGTCAGGGCGCCGGCCGCGATGCCGACGAGCCCTCCGAGTAACTGCCACCACCAATGGCGGTGTCCCGTGTCGCTGATGCTGCGAATCGCGCCCCACAACATCACGACGCCGTCGATAATGAAGAACACGCCGATCCAAAGCACGAGCCCGAAAATCGTCGCGCCGGTGAGAAAGATACAGGCGGCGGCAAAAATCAGTGCGACGATGCCGCGCAGCAGAAACGTCCACCAGTGGGCCTTAAGCGTGCGAGTAGGAGAAAGAATCACGTAAGCGCCTCCTTGAGCTGGCCTTACGGTACTTCGATATCGAGTAGCGGTCCATACTGCTGGCTGCCGAAAACGTCGCAGTCGCCGGGGCTGCCGCTTGCAATTGTGCGCTCAATCGTGAATTTTATCGCGTTCGCGGGGTCGAACTCCACATAGTCGGTGACTCTGTCGGCTGCAATAGCGAATATCTTGCAAATGGCAGCTTTTGAGAGCACGCCGCTGAGCCGGACGCGATCGTAGTTCGCTCGCTCGTTGAAGATCACATCAAACGTGATGCGATCGACGCCCGCGTTCTTGCTGCGAATCGTCTTGGCAAGTTCGAATAACCGTTGACTTGGCAAGATCTAGCCTCCAGCCTCAGCTACGCCGGTCTCAAAGAGTTCCATCGGATCCTTGACGGGCATCGTGTGATTGAGCGTCCAACGGTACGCGGGAGTTGCGGGCAAGATCTCATCAAGCGCGAACGCGACGCCTCCGGCAGTGCCTTTCACTTCCGGCAACCTCGCGTAGAACATCTGCCGAAGTCCGATCATACAAGCTTCTTGCGCCACGTCTCTTGTGGGCGCTACAGCCTGAACGACGACGCACAGTTCATGACCGGGCCGATCCTTGAGCGGTTCGAGGTCGCCCATCACGGCGTCACGTCCGTACACGGAGTAGTGCAGCTCGTATTCGGAATTCCCGAAACGTTCCCGCGCTTGCGCTCGCGCCCAGTCGATGACCTCGTCGATATGCGCGATCGTGTACGGATCGCGAACGCCTACAAAGCCGACAAAACGCTCGCCGATTTTACCGGAGCCCTCGAGCTTGACGCGCAGCTCGGATGCGGCTTGGAATTGCGGGCCAATCACACGGCACGTGCGCTCGTCGTATTGCTCGTAAGTACAGGCGCTCATGTCGAGCGTTCCACCAAGAACGCGCTCGTAGTAGGGATTCGAGCGTTCGTACATCGCGTGACCGGCGACCGATGCCACGGTGCAGCGTTGCGCCGGCAGAAGCGGCATGATCTTTACGTCTTCCATCGTGATTTCACCGAGCACCGATTCTTTACCGGCGTACGGCTCGGCGCAGAACGATGCACACTCCAGGATCTTGCCGTAATAATAGGACAGCGCGTCGGGGAAACCGGCACGAATTGCCGGCGCCGCAAAAACCGCGCAGTCACTGCTGCGGCCGCCGATGATCACGTCGGCGCCGGCATTTAACAGCGCGATATATGGATGGACGCCGGGTAGCTCCAATTGAACTGCGTTCCTGCCGCCGCGTTTTGAATTGCCATCTTCCGGCCTGCAAAACGCGGCTGCAGCAAATCGAACCACGATTTCGGTGCATCGGCCGGTGAAAGCACGTTCTTGTTGTAGACCGGAATCACGCCGATCGCTTGCGCCGCCGCCCAGAAGCCGGCGCTTTTGGCGCCTATCGGATACGCCGCGTATTCAGGCGAATCGTAGCGCGAGATTTTGCCTTCGCGCGTCATGTCGATCCATGCTGCGACGTTCGCCGCGAGCATCGCATCGAAGGACAGACGATTCGCTTCGAACTCCGCGTTGACGCGCGCGAGCACTCTCCCGGTGGGGGCGCCGTAAAAACCGCTATCTGCGTCGAGGAACGGATACTTCGCCTTGAACGTCGCCATGAATTTTTGGAAATTTTCACCCGGCGTCGAATCGGCAATTGCGACGGCGCCTTCGCGCTTGGCCAATGCAACGATGTCGTCTGCGGCACGCGCGGCAAGCGGAAGAGCTCCGAGAGCGCCGATGAGAAGGCTTCGCCGGTTAATCACGAGTGCACCTCATTCGAGCGGAATTCGATGATCTGACGGTAACGGTCCGGACGACAGTAGATTTGCGCATGTTCCAGCACGCTGCCCTCACGTGAGAGAAAGCTGCGCTGCAAGAAGAGCAGCGGTGATTGCGGCGCGACGCCGAGCATGGGAGCTAGTGCGGAAGTGGCGGGAACGGCATCCGCGATTTGGATCGCTTTGTGCACGCGCTCCGCATTGGCGGCCGAGACCAGCTCGATTAAGGATTCGCGCCCTAATCGGCTGTGCCAATTTCGCGGAAGCTTCTTGGCGAAGCGCTCCGGGATATGGATGATGGAGTACGCGTAGGGCTCGCCGCCGGTTTCTCGCTGTACTCGAATCTGCAGCACGCGAGAACGCTCGCTGACGCCCAACGCGTTCGCAATGTGCGATTGGCAGCGAGTGGTAATTGCCTCGAGCACGATGGGCGGCGTCGGAAAACCGCTGGAAACGAGATCTCCCAGCGATGTGAGCATCCACGTCGACGCGTCCGGTCGCGCGAGCACGAACGTGCCGCGCTTGCGGTAGCGTTTGATGACGCCGTCGGCAACGAGCACGTCCAGCGCCGCGCGGACGGTGAAGCGGCTGACGCCGAACTGCCGCATCAAAGCTTCGTCCGTCGGAATCTGGTCGCCGACCCCCAGGTTCCGCCGGCGATGCGATTTCGAAGAGTTCGAAGGATGCGAAGATAGGCCGGCAGCGCCATCGCGGACGCATTCTCTCATTTTGTCCGGACAAAAGCAAGGCCGCGAGGCGGCGGTGTCAGGCGGCTTTAAGGCTCTCCAGACATGCCATCAGCAGGTACGCCGTCGCCTCCGCGTCGGCCGCCGCGCGATGCAGCCGCTGGGACGTGAGACGGGGGCTGATTCCAAGGAAATTCACGAGCGTGCCGAGCCGATGGTTGGGTGCGTTCGGGTACGCGCGCCGAGCCATCTCGAGCGTACAAATCCACGGACGCCGCAGCGTCCACAGAAAATTGCGGTCGAACGTGGCGTGGTGCGCCACGATCGTCCGGTCCGCGACGAGGTCTTCGAGCGTGGGCAGCAGCTCCCACAACTCCGGCGCGTCGGCGACGTCGGCGTCGCAGATGCCGTGCGTTGCCTGCGCGTGCGGCGGAATCGGCACACCCGGCCGAACGAGTGAAGACCAGCGCCCGGCGATACGGTCGCCGTCGGTTTGGACGACCGCGACTTCAACGATCCGATCTCGTACGGTATCGAAGCCGGTCGTCTCAACGTCGACGACGGCAAAGGCTTCCATCGAAGCCAAGCATCAGGTGTCAGAATGACACCTGTATGGCACTCCTGGCGCCCCGTCGTTTCGTGCCATGCATCTGGCACCCGGTTGCCGTACCATACGGCCATGCAGCGTCGCGACGGCCGCTTCATCTATAGTGCGTCCGATCTCAACAACTATCTGGAGTGCAAGCGGCTCTCCGAGCTGGAGATGCTCGTCGCATGCGGCAAGCTCATGCGGCCGGCGGCGGACGACGAACAGCTCGAGCTGATCAAAGAAAAAGGCGATCAGCACGAACGCAGCTATCTGGCGGAGCTGCAGAAGCGCAATTCGCCGGGCGACGTCGTGTGCTTCGACCGCGTGGCGCCGGGAGTTGAGGCGTATCGCGAAGCCGAGCGGCAGACGCTCGAAGCCATGAAGCGCGGTCCGCGCATCATCTATCAAGCGACGTTCTTCGACGGAACGTTTCTCGGGCACGCGGATTTTCTGCGTCGTGTCGAACGGCCGTCACCGGTGCTCGGCGCGTGGAGCTACGAAGTCATCGACACGAAGCTTGCGTTGACGTCGAAGCCTTATTTTCTCGTTCAGATTTGCAACTACAGCGAGCACCTCGAACGGCTGCAAGGCATCGTGCCGGAACGAGGCTACATCGTCTTGGGCGATCGGACCGAAGAAGCGTATCGTCTGAGCGAATACCTCGCGTATTACCGGCATCTCAAACGTTCGTTCCTAGAGCACGCCTCCGCGGCCGAGCGGGAAGCCGACGCGACCGAGTATCCGTATAAACGCAGTCATTGCGGAATCTGCGTGTGGGACGATGCCTGCACGAAGCGCCGGAAAGACGACGATCATCTGAGCCTCGTCGCGTGGATGCGTCGCGATCAAGTTGAGAAGTTTGAATCGGCCGGCATCGGCACCGTTGAATCGCTTGCAATTGCAGTCGACGCCAACCGGCCGGATGGCATGCCGGAGGAAACCTTCGCACGATTGCGGCGCCAAGCCAGGTTGCAGGTCGAAGGGCGCGCGCAGCGGCGCAACATCTACGAATTTCTCCAGCCGCAGCCCGCGAGCGGTTTCGCGCTGTTGCCTCCACCTTCCGAGGGCGATATCTACTTCGATATCGAGGGCGATCCGTTTTATGAGCCCGGACAGCGTCTGGAATATCTCTTCGGTTTTTGGCTGCCGAACGAAGGCTCGAGTTATCGCGCCTTTTGGGCCGGCGATCCGGCTGAGGAGAAAGCTCGCTTTCGAGAAGTCGTCGACTTCATCACCGAGCGCCGGCGGCAATATCCGGAGATGCACGTCTATCACTATGCGCCGTACGAAACGACGGCGCTCAAACATCTCAAACAGCAGCATTTCACCCACGAAGAAGACGTCGACGAGCTGTTGCGCTGCGAAGTCTTCGTCGATCTCTACGCGGTCGTCCGTCAAGCGCTCGTGCTCTCGACCGACAGCTACGGCTTGAAGAAAGTCGAAGCGTTTTATAACGTTCGTCGCAATACTCAAGTCAAGAAGGGCGACGAATCGGTCGTGATGTTCGAGCGCTGGCTGCAAGAACGCGATCCGGCCCTGCGTCGCGAGATCGAAGCGTATAACAGCGACGATTGCCGTTCGACGTATCTCTTGCGAGAGTGGCTCTTGGAGCGGCGGTTGGAAGCACTCGCGCGTTTCGGCGAGATCCCGTTCCGACCAGTCGCGCTGCCGGAACAGCCATGCCATGCCGAATTTCAGGAACGGTGCAAGACGTGCGAAAAACGCCGCAAGGAAGAGCGCGAAAAAGAGCGGCAGACCGAAATCGAAGAGCGGCTCTTGCGCGATCCACGCCCCGAAGCAACACTCCTCGCGCATTTGGTCGCGTATCACCGGCGTGAAGCGCAGCCGGGATGGTGGGCGTTTTATCATCGCCGCGACAACGTCGACCAGCTCTTGGAGTTCGATCGCGAAGCGCTCGGAGGACTGCGACACTGCGACGACGTTCCGCCGGAGCGCGAAAGCCGAAGCTTCGTGTATACGTATAGCTTCCCGGAGCAATCGCATAAGATGGAGCCGGGCGTCGCGATCGAGCCGCGAACGAAGCGCCAGCTCACGATCGTCGAGGTTGACGACGATTGCAACCGGTTGCGCGTGAAGACGACCGCAGTGCTCGACGAAGCGCGCGACATCAAAGAGCTGATCCCGCGCGGTCCCTACGACACGAGCCTGCAGCAGGCTGCGCTTCAGGACATCGGAGAGGCGTTTCTCGAGAAGTCCCTCGACGTCGCTCATCCCGCAACAGTGGATTTGCTCGCGGCGCGCGATCCGCGTCCGGGTGGAATCTTGCAGCCCGAGTGCGTGACGCCGGAAAACGTGTCCGCGGCCGTCGGGCGGCTAGACCGAAGCTATATTTTCGTGCAAGGTCCTCCGGGCAGCGGCAAGAGCACGATCGGCGCGCACGTCATCTGCGATCTGCTTGCGAATGACAAACGCGTCGCGATCATGAGTACCGGCCACAAAGCGAACCACAATCTCTTGCGCAAGATCGAAGTCTGCATGGCAGCGCGCGGCAAGAGCTTTAAAGGACGCTACAAGCACACCGAATCCGATTCGGAATACGTGTCGCTGCACGGATTCATCGAGTCCGTCAGCTCGACCGAGAGCTTCGCAGCGCCCGATTATCAGCTCGCAGGCGGCACCGCGTGGCTGTTTTCGCGACCCGATCTCGTCGGCCAATTCGATTATCTCTTCATCGACGAAGCGGGTCAGGTCTCGCTCGCCGACGCGCTTGCCGTCTCGTTGTGCGCGAAGAACGTCGTTTTGCTCGGCGATCCGTCGCAGCTGGCGCAGGTGAGTCAGGCATCGCATCCAACGGAAGCGGCGTCCGCATCGGTACTGGAGCATTTGCTCGGCGACGCAAAGACGGTGCTGCCGAACCGCGGCATTTTCCTCGACGTTTCCTATCGCATGCAGCCGCAGATCTGCGCGTTTATTTCGGATGCGATGTACGAAGGGCGGCTGAAGCCGGCGCCCGATACGGCGATGCACGCAATTATCGACGGGCGCCCTCACGCAGGCTTGCGGTTCATGCCCGTCGCGCACGAGGGTAATAGCGCGAAGTCGCCGGAGGAAGCCGATCGCATCGTCGGCGAGATGGCGCGTCTGCTGCAGGGGAGCGTCATCGACTCGCAGCCTGCATCGCTTGCGGGCGTCGCGCAACCGATGCAAACAGGCGACCTGATCGTTGTCACACCGTACAATGCGCAGCGCCGGCTGATTCGCCAAAAGCTCCGGGCTGCCGGCATCGAGGTCGCGGCCGGCACCGTCGACAAATTCCAAGGACAGGAAGCACCAGTCGTGTTCTACTCGATGGCGACGTCCAGCGGCGAGGACGTCCCCCGCGACATGAAGTTTCTCTTCGAACGCAACCGCTTCAACGTTGCGATCTCGCGAGCGCGTGCCGTCAGCGTGCTCGTTTGCAGCCCTCGATTGCTCGATGCGGCTTGCAACTCGGCGGAGGAGATGGCGCTCGTCAACTTGCTGTGCCTCTTTGCCGAACGTGCGGCGCCGGAGATGCCGGCACTGGAAGCAACGGCGGGTACATCGCCGGTATGAAGCTGATACTTGAAGTCATCGTTTCGCTGATCTTACACCCGCTGGCGTTCATACTTGCGCTGATCAATATTTCGAGTCGCAACATGGCCTTCGGCAACAAAGTAATTTGGGGTGTCGTGTCGATCGTGTGGGGCGTCGGACCAATCTTGTATGCGACCGTCGGTGGGGGTTCGCTCTGGTAGAATTCACGATCGAAGGCGGCGGAACGCTCAAGTTCGAGCCGCAAGCCCTTATCATCGCCGGGTTTACCGGCCGCAATCGCGAGAAGGTCCAAGAGCATATCGATGAGATGCGGGAGCACGGCGTGCCGATCCCGGCTTCGACGCCGACGTTCTATCCGGTGCCGACGGCGCTGCTGACGATCGAGCGCAGCATCGACGTTACGACGGCGGAAAGCTCCGGCGAAGTCGAGCCCGTCCTGATCGCCGCCGGCAACGATTGGTACATCACGCTCGGCAGCGACCACACGGCCCGCGATCGCGAGAAGGTCGACATCGCGCAGAGCAAAGCGGCGTGTCCGAAGATTCTGTGCACGCACGCGTGGCGCTACGCCGACGTGCGAACCCACTGGGACAGCCTTACGCTCAGCGGGTGGGCGGTCGAAGACGGACGGCGCACGCCGTACCAACGCGGCACGTGCGGCGACGTGATGCGGCTCGAAGACCTCGTGCCGCGGCTGCGGGAGAGCGTCCCTGGGCTCGCCGCCGATTATGTCATGTGCATGGGCACCTTGCCGCTCATCGGCGGCAAATTCGTTTACGCACACCGCTACGAGTTCGAGTTCGCCGATCCCGTGCTCGGCCGCGCCTTCACGCTGGGTTACGACGTGCAGTTCTGAAACTTTGAGAGGTTTTTGAGCGTAGTCCCGCGCGATGCGTGATAGTCTCGGCTGCATGCGCGGGGCTTGCATCGTGTTCGCCGCCGTTCTCCTGTGCTTGGAGACGACGATGATTGCGTTTGCGGCCGGCAGCGGAGATCGCCTCGAAATCCACCGGGCGGACCAGCCGTTCACGCTCGACGCGTCCCTATCGGATCGGCGTTGGGCCGCGGCGCTGCGACCCGTCGTGCTCGTCAACATGGCCTCGCGCGTCGCGGCGCCCGATGCGGTCGAGGCGGCCGTGTTCTACGACGACGCGAACGTCTACGTCGGCTTCCGGCTGCGCCAGCGCGCGGCGATCACCGAGACCCAAACGGTGAACAACATCGGCTTCGGTATCGACGACTTCATCGGCGTTGGGCTCGATCCCATCGGCAACGGCGAGCGCGCATATTGGTTTGAGACGACCCCCCTCGGCGTGCGCTACCAAGAGGCCAACGAGAACGTGCGCTATTTGCCGGAGTGGAGCGCAGCTGCCATTGCGGCTCCCGGCGGCTGGAACGCGATGCTGATCATCCCGTTGCGCGTGATGAAGATTCCCCAGAACGGTCCGCAGCATTTGCGCGTTAATTTCGAGCGCTACACGGCAGCGACGGGCGAACGCGACACGTGGGCGTTCAGTTCCCTCATGTCCAACTATCCCGTCGCGCAATTTCCCGACTTTCGCGAATCCCGCTGGTGGCCGACAGTGACGGGGATGGTGCTCGACGGCGTCGTCGCGCGTCCGAAGCCGCGCGCCGAAATCTACGCGCTCAGCCCTTCGGGCAGCGACCGGGAAGTCTACACGACGGTCTCCGGTACGACGTACAGAGCTTCGCCGCGCTACATTGGTGTCGATGCATCTTACGCGATTAAGCCGACGGTGAATCTAGACGTCGCATTGAGTCCGGATTTCTCTAACGTGGAAATCGATCAGCAAACGATTTCGCCGCAACAGTTCCGGCGTAATTTTCGCGAGTATCGTCCGTTTTTCGCGCAAGGCGCGGGGTTCATCAATACGGAGCTCGAGAATTACGAGTTCAATTTCCCGCAAGACCAGATTTTCTATTCGCCCTCGATCGGTTTGTTCGACCGCGGCGTGAAACTCGAAGGTACGCAGGGGATGAATTCGTTCGGGGTGCTCGAAGCGGCGGGCGACGATCCGTCCGGTCCGCAGAATTTCGACGACATTGCCTTCGGCTTCAAACACAAGCGGCTCGATAACACGCTGGCGGTGTGGGCGGACGGCGTCATGGCGCATCACTTCGGCGTTCACGACAGCACCTTTGAAGTCGGCGCCTACGGCCGCAGCCTCGCGAGCGGCCTCGTCTATTCCTTCGACCACGCTTCGGAATACGGCACCGCGATTACCAACCCGGCGCAAGCGCAAAAGACGGACGCGCTCTTCGACATTCAAAAGAGCGGGCCGTTCGAAGCGACGCTCGGCTGGGTGGATGTCGGCTCGCAATACAATCCTGTCGACGGCTTCACCAATATCGCGGACGTGCGCGGCCCCGATATGCAAATGGATTGGGTTATCACGCCAAGGTATTGGAAGGCGCTCAAGAATTACGAATTCTACCTGTACGGCGATCGCTGGATCGACGGCCAGGGACAGGTGCACGAAGCCGACGCCGACGCGTACTTCAACGTTCGCACGCAGAAATTGCTGACGCTGAATTTCGGTTATCAGAACGCGTCGCAGCGCAGCTACGGCGGCAATTTCTATTCCGGCTACTACAACAATTACGCCAACGCGATAACGCACCGTCTTTCGGCGCCGTTCGTCGGTTTCACGATCGGTGACGGCGCGCCGAATTCGTTTGCCGCCACCTACCAATGGGGTCCCTTTGCCGGCAACTATCTCACGCAAGTTGCAACGACGACGGTCTACCAGCTCGGCGGGCGTGCGTCGTTCGAGTTCGACTACGCGGCCGACCTCGAGCGTCCGCTCTTGGGAGGCCCGACCAATGGCCAGACGCTGTGGCGCACGACGCTGGGCATTCCGATGGGTCGCGACGGCAACGCGTCGATTGCATACCGTGTCATCGCCGGGACGGGCGGCTTCGCGATTCCCGGCAGAGACCTCGCCTTCGGCCTGCGCAGACGCTTTAGCAACGGCAGCGAAGTGTTTGTGAACTACGGGACGCCTGCGGCGAACTCAACCCTCGATCGCCTCATCGTCAAGTATCTCGTGCGCGTCGGAGGGGGCCTCTAGAGGGCGCGGCAAAGGCACCGCGGCGATGTCGCGGATTTCCTTCGGTGCGTTTACGTTCGATTGCGGCGAGCTGATGCTCCGGCGCGGTGATGACGCCGTGCCGATGACGCCCAAGGTCGCGGAAGCACTCTCGATGCTGCTCGAAACGCCGGGAACGCTCGTGAGCAAAGAGTCGATGCGCGGCCGGCTCTGGCCCGACGGCTTCGTCGAGGACGGAAATCTGACGCAAACGATTTACGTGTTGCGCAAAATGCTCGATCCCGGCGGCGATGGGCGCACGTTCATCGAGACGGTGCCGCGGCGCGGCTATCGCTTCGTCGCGCGCGTTTCGGTGCCGGCGCAACGCGCGCCGATGCGTCTCCGTGGTGGCATGGCGTTTGCCGCGATGCTTGCACTCGTCGTCCTCGCCGGTTCGTTTCTCGCCGTCGCGCAGAGCCGCGCGCGACCATATCCCGCGCTCTCGAACGAAGCGGCGCGTGCATACACGCTCGGGCATTACTATTGGGACAAACGCACGCTCGACGGCACGCATCGCGCGCTTGCCTATTATGAAGACGTCATACGGCTCGCGTCCCACAGTCCGCTGGGCTATGTGGGATTAGCCGAAGCCTATCTGATGATTGCCAACCATGGGATGGTCAGAGGCGATCTCAAGCAATATTATGCCAGGGCTGAAGCGTATGCACGGCTAGCGCTCGAGCGCGACCCCCAGAGCGGCGAAGCACTCGCGATTATCGGATTCATCCACCAGGATCGCGATATGCATTTTGCGCAGGCCGAGCGGGAATTACGGCAGGCCGTCGCACTGCAGCCGGCCTTTGCTGAAGCGCAAGAATTTTTGGGTTCGGTGCTGTTCGACGAAGGCAAGATCGTCGAGGCGCACGAGCATTTTGCACGCGCGGCGGCGCTCGATCCGCTTAGCGCGCCGATCCTGCGTTTTCTGGGGATCTCAAATTACTACGCGCACGACTTCATCGGCGCCAAGCGCGCGCTCCGTCAAGCGCTGGATTTGGACCGCACGGAAGAAGAAGCGGCTTGGTATTTGATTCGAACGGAAGAACAGCTCGGAGAAGTGCATCAAGCGGCAACGCTCCTCGCGCAGGAGCACGCGCGCATCTCCGGCATGAAGAACAGCTCGTCGTCTGTTTTGCAGCTTCGCGCCTTGCGCGCGCTCATCGCACTCAAGGCGGGAGATCGCCGGCTGGCTGTACGCATCGTCCCGGAGCTCAAGCCTACGTCGAAGCCCGGACACGACATCGACGTGGCACTCCTGGCGGCCGTTAACTATCAACTCGGAAGGCGAGACGATGCCGTCGCGTGGCTGCGCGCCGGACTGCGCCATAACAAGCCGCGGAATCTGCGCGCGCTCATCGCCCACGACCCCGAGCTCAAAGGGTTATGCTCTACGGCGGCCGTCTGCTGATCCCATTGTCATCCTGAGCGGAGTGAGCGCAGCGAACGGAGTCGAAGGACAGCGAGAATGCAGAACCTTGAGGTAATATCAGGCAGACGGTTTCTCGGCTTCGATCACATCGATACGCGGGTGCAGTCACTCGCAAAAGTAGAGCCTTTTTACGATCGGCTCATGCCGTTGTTGGGCTTTACGCGAAAAAAGTTGTCGTATGTCGACGAGACCAATTATTGGAGCGATCCAAAGCCCGACGGCACGTACAATACCGCTGAATATTACACGTCAGGAACTGGTAACGAAGCACCGTTCTTTATCGGCTTCATTGAACGACCGGATACGGCTCCAACCTGGACACGTATCGCTTTCCGAGTCGAGGACGCGACGGATCCGCAGTGGATGGTTATTTTGCGTGATATTGGTGGCCGAAACATCGAGCCATCGGACGACATGTCCGCGTACCCTGCGATCTTTTTTGAGGACCCTGCCGGAACAAAGCTCGAGATTGTCAGCCGGCGCCCGCGCTAGCTTTATCATCGAGCGTAGCAACGCCAGGCATCTCGTAGTGGAGGAGTGGTAATGCTGGTTCCACTGACAGCATTCCGTGAAGAAGATCGTGCATATTCGTTAGGTTCAGCTCGAGGTAGTGGGGCGCATGGTCACTGAGCGGCTTTCGGCCAGGGAAGTCACGCCAGAGGATATCCGGCTTCTCATATCTAGCCACCAGGCGGAACTAAATGAGCTGGAATTCAAACGAAACGCTGACAGCGATCTTATCAAGGCAGCGTGCGCTATATCGAATAGCGGCGGCGGATACATCTTGGAGAAGTTGCTCTTTGATACGTTGGAAGAGTGGCCGATTAAAAACACTCTCGATGAAGCGGCGCGCTCCATATTGCTCGCAACGGACGGCCTTAAAGTTAGCGCCTAGTCCTAGAGAATGGGGCGAAATCGTTTTTGCGGCGCCATCATGTAGACGGTCCCCTCGACTACGGAGCGCTGTGCGCTCCTACGCTCGGGATGACAAAAAGGAGAATCATCCCATCACCGTTGTCGGGAAGCCGGCTAATTCGAGGCGGCGGATGACTTCGTCCGCATCTTCGGGATGCTGTGTCTCAAAGGAGAGGGTGAGGTACGCGCTGCGCGCCGAGATTTCGGAAAACTGCCGCTGGTGCTCCACGTCGAGAATATTGGCGCCTAGCGAGCCGACGATCGCCGCCACCTTGGCAAGCGCTCCCGGTTGATCCGGGATGGCGACGCGGACGATGTGCACGCGATGCTCGCGCAAGCGTACGCGCGCAATGATCGAGGCGAGTAGACCCGTATCGATATTTCCGCCTGAGACGATCAGCGCAATTCGCTTCCCTGCAAAACGTTCGCACTCCGAAAGCGCGAACGCGAGCGATGCTGCACCGGCGCCTTCGACGACGAGCTTCTCGCTTTCGAGATAACAGTGAATGGCGCGCTCGATCTCGCGCTCCGATAC
>JBOHTT010000161.1:0-4371 GCA_050733775.1 Vulcanimicrobiaceae bacterium | reverse complement strand
CCTCCGGCGCTACGCTCGGGATGACAAAGAAAACGGCTTACGTCTTTGTCGGCGATTTGATCGCAAGGCCCAGCTCGCGCAGCGATTTGTCGGGAACCGTCGACGGAGCGTCCATCATCAGATCGCGAGCGGCTTGGTTCTTCGGAAACGCGATGACGTCCCGAATACTCGTCTCGCCGCAGGCGATCATCGCGATGCGATCGATGCCGAGCGCCATACCGCCGTGCGGCGGCGCGCCGTAGTCGAGCGCGCGAATGAAGAATCCGAAGCGGTCTTCGATCTCATCTTCGCCCATGCCGAGCATTTGGAAGATACGGCGCTGCAGCGCGGGATCGTGGTTGCGAATCGAGCCGCTGCCGAGCTCGTAGCCGTTGAGCACCATGTCGTAGTGCTGGGCGCGCATTGCGAGCGGATCGCTGTCGATGAGATGTTCTTGGCCCGGCGCCGGCGCGGTGAACGGATGGTGGGCGGGCGCGATCTCGCCGGTTTCCGGATCTTTCTCCACCCACGGAAATCCGAGGATCCAACAGAACGCGAATTTCTCCGGATCGCGCGCCGCGATGCGATCCCCGATCTCGTTGCGCAAGCGCCCTGCGACGAGCTGCGCGTCCACAGTCACGTCGCCGACGAGGAGAATCGCGTCGCCATGCTGCGCGCCGACGGCTGACGAGAGTTGCTCGACGAGTGCATCGGTCAGGAAGCGCTGGATCGACGAGCGCGTTTCCTCGCCGCGCGCGATCCAGACGAGGCCTTTGGCGCCGAGCGTCTTCGCAGTCTCGACGAGCGCGTCGAAATCGCGTCGCGATAAACTCGCGCCGCCCGGATACTTCAGCCCCAGCACGCTGCCGGCCCGAGCCGCGCCGTCGCGCTCCGCGATCGAACGAAAGAGCGTAAACTCCGATCCCGCAAAGAGATCCGTAACGTCGGCAAGCTCCAGCTCGAAGCGCAAGTCCGGCTTGTCGCTGCCGAAGCGCCGCATCGCATCCGCGTGGTTGAGCCGTGGGAACGGGTGCGGTAAGTCGATGCCGAGCGCGCGCTTCCACGTGTAGACCATCGACGATTCCATCGTCTCCAGCACGTCCTCTTCCGACACGAACGACATCTCGACGTCCAGCTGCGTGAACTCCGGTTGACGGTCGGCGCGCTGATCTTCATCGCGCATGCAGCGCGCGATCTGCATGTAACGGCCGACACCGCCGATCATCAGGATCTGCTTGAGCATCTGCGGCGATTGCGGCAGCGCGTAAAACTGTCCGTCATAGAGCCGGCTCGGCACGAGATAGTCGCGCGCGCCTTCGGGCGTCGATTTGATCAGCATCGGCGTCTCGACCTCGAGAAAATCGCGCGAATCGAAGAAGTCTCGGATCGCCTTGACGATCTTGTGCCGCACCGTCAGGTTGCGCTGCATGCGCGGTCGCCGCAGATCGAGATAGCGATATTTGAGCGTCAAGTTCTCATCGACGCGCTCGTCGGAGTTGATCGGGAACGGCGGTGTCTCCGCGCGCGACCAGACGTGCAGCTCGCTGACCGGAAGCTCGATCGCGCCCGTCGCCAGCTTGGCGTTTTCGGTTCCTGCGGGACGCGCGCGAACCGTGCCGTGCAAACGCACGACGTCTTCGCTCCGCAGCGACTCGGCAAGGGAGAACGTCGTCGGATCCGCCGGATCGAAAACGGCTTGCGCGATGCCGTCGCGATCGCGCACATCGATGAAGATCAGCCCGCCGTGATCGCGACGGCGATGCACCCAGCCGTTGAGCTCGACCGCCGAGCCGATATCCGAGGAGCGAAGCGCGCCGCACGAGCGCTTGACGTAGGTCGACTTATTCACGTAACGCTGCTTTTATTCCGGACACGTAGTGATATTGGTACGCAATCGTCCGCGCGAGCGGTGAGGTTGCGGAGCGCCGGTCGAGCCAGTCGACGACGCCGGGGAGACTTTTGAGGACGGTATGCGCGCCCAGCGACACCGGCGTCATCCCTAGCCGCAGCTTCACCGAGAAATCGGGATGCTTGCGATAGAACCGTACGGTCGAACGGCCGGCAAGTTCCATCTTGGCCTTCTGGTTTTCGTAGCCAACATCTTGCAGGTGATAGCTGATCGCTTTGGCCTCGTAGACGATCGGCACGCCGTGCGCCTGCAAGCGATAGCCGAGCTCGAGATCCTCGTGGCCATAACCGGTAAAGCTTTCGTCGAAGCGTCCGACCGCGTCGAGATCTTCTTTGCGCACCGACGCGTTGCCGGTGAGAAAGTAGAGCCACGAAAGCCGCTTGCGCGCCGGTGGATGCAGCGTATCGCGCTCGGGCGGAGCCTTGCTGCGCTCGCAATACTCCTCAAACGATTTTACCTGCACTTCCAGGCCGACGACGGCGCAGCGTTGCTGCGCGTGGCGTGCCAGGTGCCGTTCCATCAAATCCGCCGATGCGATGATGTCGCTGTCGTTGAACAGCACGATGCGTCCGGACGCGGCAGCGATCCCGGCGTTCCTCGCCGCCGCCCGTCCCGAATAACGGCCGGGAAGATGCCGCACGGGCGCCGTCGCCGCAATATCCGCGAGATACTCCGACGTTCCGTCGGTCGACCCGGAATCGGCGACCACGATCTCGTACCGCGCGCGATCGATCGTTTGCGCGAGCAACGAAGGAATGACTTCGCGCAAGGTCGCGATGCGATTGAACGTTGGAATTACGACGGATAGGTCGATCATTTGATGAGGCGTCTGACGCTTTCGACGATCTCGCCGCGCAGCGCGGCAAGCGACGCCGGATCTTCGCCGGCCGGTTTTCGAACGAGCGCGTAGGGCACGCCCCACGGCGCCCACTCTTGCGAGTTCAGACGGAAATAGCGATGTTCGAACAGCACGACCGTCGGCCTGCGCATCGCGCTCGCGACGTGTGTCGCGCCGGTATCCACTGTCAGTACGCAGGCGCTGCGCTCGAAGGCTGCGGCCCAGGCGAGGAACGGAAGCGAACCCGCAATCGCATCGGCGACGCCCGCAGCGACGATCGCAGGAACGGCATCGCTCACGTCCGCGCCGTGCGTGACGATGAGCGGTTTGCCCAGCGTTCGAAGCTCGCGCAGCAACGAGATGAGCGAGTCCAGCGTGCTGCCTTCGCGCATCCAGCGCCGTGCGATGTGCACGGTGATACCGTCGCGCGGCAGATGCGCGACTTGCGCGCGATCCTCTTCCGTAACGGGCAAGCTGAGATCGTACACGAGCTTCGTCGCACCCGCGCGCTCGACGAGCGAGAGCAGCTGCAACACCTCGTGACGCACCGGATACGGATCGTGCTTATCTGCAAGACGCGGATCGGCTTCAGAAATCAACAAATCCGTGAGATACCGGCGCGCCGTGAGACGTGCAAAGAACCGGCAGACATACGTGTAGCCGATACGGCGCGACGCGCGCGACGCGCCGACGAGGCGAATATCCGCCGCACGCGGCGCGAGCGCGATTGCGACGTCTGCCTCACCGCGAAAGCGGGCGCCGAAGCGGCCCGGATCGACGCCATCCGGCAACGACTCGACGCTGTCGAGGTCGGGATTGCGCTCGACGACGACGCGATTGTACTGCGAGCAGACCAAGGTGATCGACGCATCGGGAAAAGAGCGCCGCAACGACGCGATTGCGGGCGTAGAGAGCACCAAATCGCCCACGCGATCGGTGCGCGACAGCAGGATGCGCATCAGCGCTCGCGGTCCAGTTCGTCGAAATACGCGTCGCTCGCCAGCGCGGCCAGTGCAATACGATGGAACTTGGGGTTATCGAGCGCGGCGTTCCAACCGCGCTGAAGCTGTAACGCGCGGCTCAGGCGGTGCATTCCGCGCTGCACGAGATTGTCGCCGGTCGCGAGGCGCACGCGCCATCCCGGGTGCCTGCGCGTGAGGACGCGCGCGGTTCGCGCCTGCGCGCGTTTTTGAAGCAGCACGTCCTCGACGTTTCGCTTCCCCGCCGACTTCGGCTTGTAGTGAAAGGCGATGGCGTCTTTATTGAACACGCCACGCACGCCCGATTCCCGCAGGCGCAGCCCGAGTTCGATGTCCTCCCAACCGTATTCAGAGAACTCCTCATCGAACCAGATGCCGTCGCCCAGACGAACTTCGTCGAGCGAGCGGCGCGAAACCGAAACGTTGCTCGTCCAGAACCAATTCGCGCTGTAATTGCGGAACGTCCAAAACGGCGGCGGCAAGCGATCGAACGACTCAACCTCGATCACTCCGCCGCGCACGACGAGATCGTGGCCGCGCTTTGCCGCACGCAGGTGTTCTTCGACGAAGTTCGGCATCGGGAGCACGTCATCGTCGATGAAGACGATGCGCTCGCCGCGACAGGCTGCGATTCCCGCGTTTCGCGCGCGAGCGAGTCCCCAGTT
>JBOHTT010000160.1:0-13495 GCA_050733775.1 Vulcanimicrobiaceae bacterium | reverse complement strand
GTTCATGGTAGGGGCTGCGCGAGACTTCTTGCAGACCGCTTGGTGGCTTTGCGCGATACCGGGCGTCGCAATAGCGCTTACCGTCCTTTCCATAAACCTGGTTGGCGACGGCCTCAATGACGCTCTGAATCCACGACTGCATACGCTCTAAGGCAATGGGAGACAGCGTCCTCGAACTTCGTAAACTCTCGGTGGTGCTGCCCCCGTCCGCCGAACGCAAGAACGCCGTCTCCGACGTTCACTTAGAGCTTCTGCGCAACGAAGTTCTCTGCGTCGTCGGCGAGTCGGGGTCCGGGAAGACGATTATGGCCCGCTCCGTGCTGGGACTTCTCCCTCCGCGAGTACATATCACTGCCGGCGAGATACTGCTGGAAGGAGAAGATCTTCGCAAGGCATCGGCCGCCCGTATGCGTGAGATCCGCGGCAAGCGGATTTCGATGATCTTTCAGGAGCCGAGGAGCGCGCTCAATCCGGTGAAGACGATCGGCAGCCAGATTGAGGAGGTGTTGAAGATTCACACCGCACTCGGTCGTCGGGCACGACTGTCGCTCATGAGGAACTTGCTAGAATCGGTGAAGCTTTCTGATCCCGATCGAATCCTCGTACGCTACCCACACCAGATCTCCGGCGGACAGTGCCAACGAGCGATGATCGCCATGGCGCTTGCTCTCGAACCGGCGGTGCTCATCGCGGATGAACCTACCACTGCTCTTGACGTAACGACGCAGGCTCAAATTCTTCGCCTCATCCGCGATATCCAGTTGGCGCGCCACATGAGTGTCTTATTCATCACCCATGATTTTGGTGTGGTCGCCCAGATCGCCGACCGCGTAGCAGTAATGCAGAATGGCGTCCTGGTGGAGGCCGGCGACGCCAAGCAGGTACTCAATTTCCCTCGACATCCGTATACGCGGTCTCTGATTGCGTCGGTTCCTGACCTCGTGCCGAAGAGACTTGCCCGCAGCAGTGAAGCAGCGGCCGTGCTTTCAGTCGCCGATCTCGACAAGACGTTTCCGGCTCCGCGGGTATTTCCTGGTAAAACGAAGGTAGTTCATGCCGTGAAGACTGTCACGTTGACAGTCAAGCGGGGAGAGACCCTCGGGCTGATTGGCGAGTCAGGATCCGGAAAATCCACACTCGCTCGCTGCATCACGCGTTTGATCGATGCCAACCACGGGTCGGTCTTCGTCGAGGATGTCGACCTCATGAAACTGCACGGTCGTGCGTTGCGTCCATATCGCAGGCGCCTCCAGATGGTCTTTCAAGATCCGTACGGTTCTCTCGATCCGCGTCAGACCGTACGGCAAATCATTGTCGAGGGGCCGATCGCAGCAGGCATTTCGAATGCAACAGCCCATGCTCGCATGCGGTCGCTCTTGGGGCTCGTCGGATTGGACGAGAGCGCTGCCGATCGCTATCCTCACGAATTCTCGGGAGGACAAAGACAGCGCGTAGCTATAGCTCGAGCCCTCGCGCTCGAGCCGGAGATTCTGGTTGCCGATGAGCCGGTCTCGGCGCTCGATGTTTCTGTGCAGGCTCAGGTGCTCAAACTTCTGGCAGCGGTCCGCGATCGCTTGAACCTTGCCATGATTTTCATAACTCATGACCTACGCGTCGCTGCGCAGTTGTGCGACACCATTGCGGTAATGCGATATGGAGAAATCGTCGAGTACGGCACGGCTGCTGCTGTCTACGGCGAACCCAAACACCCGTACACACAGGAGCTGTTTGATGCGGTACCAGGAAAGGACTTCGTATGAGCACCGTCAGCTCGATCGTCGTCGATCACCAAGCGCTGCGCGCCGTTGCGCGCGCATGTAGGCTTCGTACTGAAACGCAAACTCACACCTGAGCAAACAGCGCTCTATCGAACATATGTTCGATACATTGGAAGAAGCGCCTGCTAACACGCTCTGCTGGAGCCGACGGCCGGACTCGAACCGGCGACCTGCTGATTACGAATCAGCTGCTCTACCAACTGAGCTACGTCGGCGAAATGACTCGGCAGAATTCGGAGCGGCGATAACCTGCCCTGCCTTCATCGCTCCGCTCTTCGTTGAAGGAAAACGTGTAACGGAGGGGCAGTGTAGCGCGGACGCGGGCCGGCTCCGGGCACAAGCGTCCCATTTGTAAAGGAAGGGACTCGGTTTTTGATCTTCGGACGCGCGAAGTGGTTTTTTGCCGTTGTCTTTTTCGCGTCGACGCTGTCACCGTTCCCATTTAACGGAAGCGTTGCAGCACCTAGTCCCACGCCGTCCAGCAGCCCAAGTCCAAGTGCCACAGCGATGGCGAAACCGGTGCCGCGCGAAGAGACGGTCGTCACGCACCACGTTGCGACGATCGATGGAAAACGCGTCGCGTACGCGGCGACGGCCGGAACGATTTTGCTGCGCGACGACAAGGAAGAGCCGACGGCGAGTATCTTCTATGTCGCGTTCACTGCCGACGAGAAGGGCTCGCGCGCAGAACGGCCGCTGACGTTCGCATATAACGGCGGTCCCGGAGGTTCGTCGGCGCTTATCGACATCGGCGCGCTCGGACCTCGCATGGTGCAAACGTCGAATGCAGCCGCGACGCCGCCGGCGCCGTATGCGATGGTGGACAACGCGGATAGCGTCCTGGACAAGACCGATCTCGTCTTCATCGACGCACCCGGTACCGGCTTCAGCCGCATCGTCGGAAGCTCGAAGCCGAAGGATTTTTACGGCGTCGAAGCCGACGGCCGCGCCTTCACGCAGTTCATCAAGCAGTACATCACGCGCAACAACCGCTGGAACTCGCCGAAATATCTTGCCGGCGAAAGCTATGGCTCGGCACGTTGCGCGGTCCTGGCAAAGATGCTGCACGACGACGGGATCGACGTCAATGGCCTCATTCTCATCGGAACCGTGCTCGATCTCGGAACGCTCACGCCTCAACCGGGAAACGATCTTCCATACGAAGTCTTCTTGCCAACGGAAGCCGCCGTCGCAGCGTACTACCATAAGTTGTCCAGCGATCCGCGCGATTTGCAAGCGTTCATACAGAACGTCCGCGCCTTTGCGAGCGGACCGTATGCCGACGCACTCGCTAAGGGCTCACGCCTGTCGAGCAACGAGAAGAGCGCAATCGCGCAACAACTGCATGCCGACACCGGGCTGCCGGTGGATTATCTCATGCGTGCGGATCTTCGCGTCCGTCCGTCGGAGTTTCGCAAAGAGCTGCTCGGCCCTGAAGACCGAACCGTCGGTCGCTATGATGCGCGCTTTTCCGAGTTCTCACTCGAGCCGATCGGATCGAGTGCGGAAACGGACGCCGCCGCAAACGCATTCTTTTCCGCGTTCACCGCCACGACGAACACCTATCTCCGCGACGAGCTCGGCTTCAAAACGAATGCCGAATATCTCTTCCTAAACGGTAAGGTGGGCGAGCAGTGGGATTGGAAGACCGGTCGTGCCTGGGCCGCCGGCTCGAGCAACGTCTCGAGTTATTTGCGCGATGCGATGACGGAGAACCCATACCTTCGAGTGTTCGTCGCGGCGGGACTCTACGATCTCGCGACGCCTTTTTATGGGGCCGAATATACGATGGAACATCTCGGGCTGGCGCCGGAGCTGGAAGCGCACATCGCGTTCGCATATTATCCGGCCGGCCACATGGTGTACTTGAATCCGGAAGCACATGCCCAGCTCAAACGCGATATCGACGCGCTCGTTACATCTCCAGGCCGCCGTTGATATTGAATACCGCGCCGGTAATATAGCTCGACTCGTCTTCGAGCAAAAATCGAACGACGCGTGCGACCTCCTCGGGCTTTCCGAGGCGGCGCTGTGGAATGCGATCGACCACCTTTTGCAAGGCGTCTTTAGGAATTGCCGCCACCATCTCGGTTTCGATGAATCCCGGTGCAACTGCATTGACCGTGATGCCGCGCTGCGCCGTCTCCAGAGCCAAGCTCTTCGTGAAACCGATCAAGCCGGCTTTGGATGCCGCGTAGTTCGCTTGGCCGATGTTTCCTGTCTGGCCGATTACCGAGCTGATGTTCACGATACGTCCGGAGCCGCGTGAGATCATGTGCTCGAGGACGGCTTTCGTCATACGGAATGTGCCCGATAGATTCACGTCCATCACGCCGGACCAATCGTCATCGGTCATTTTACGCACGGTCTTGTCGATCGTGATGCCGGCGTTGTTGACGAGAAAATCGATTCGTCCCCAAGCATCCAGCGCTTCTTTGACGACACGTTCGCAATCTTCGGGTGAGTCGACGCGACCTTGGTGGATGGAAATTTTCGCGCCTTGTTGCTCGAGCTCGGCCTTGACCTTCGCTGCGCTGTCGCTGCCGCGGCTGTAACCTGCCGCAACGCAAATGTCTTCCTTTGCCAGCGCGCGCGTGATGGCTGCGCCGATACCGCGCGTTCCTCCGGTTACGAATGCGACCTGACCGCCGCTGAACATCGTTGTCCTCCTTTAATGAGAGGCGAAGATTGCCGCGATCCCTTGTCCGCCACCTATGCACATCGTGACGAGAGCGTACCGTCCGCCAATGCGCTGCAGCTCGTACAATGCTTTGATCGTCAAGATTGCACCTGTCGCACCGATAGGATGTCCCAGCGCGATTGCGCCGCCGTTAGGATTGACCTTGGCGGAGTCCAAATGGAGCTCTTTCGACACCGCGCATGCTTGTGCGGCGAACGCTTCGTTGGATTCGATGACGTCCATCTGATCGATCGAAAGCCCGGCGCGTTCTAATGCGCGCTTGACGGCGGGAACCGGTCCGATTCCCATGATCTGCGGATCGACGCCGGCATGCCCGTATGCAACGAGGCGGCCTAAAGGTTTGCGTCCCGCGCGCGATGCCGCATCGGCTTCCATCAGAACGACGGCAGCCGCTGCATCGTTGATACCGGATGCATTGCCGGCGGTGACCGTTCCGTCCGATTTGAACACGGGCTTCAGCTTCGCGACACTTTCGAGCGTCGCGTCCGCACGAACGTGCTCGTCGGTATCGAACGTCACCGTGCCTTTCCGCGTTTTCATTTCCACCGGAACGATTTGTTCCTTGAAGTATCCTTTAGCGATCGCGTTCGCTGCGCGGCGCTGACTTTCGACCGCGAACGAGTCTTGTTGATCGCGCGGGATGCCATACCGTGCCGCGACGTTTTCCGCCGTGATGCCCATGTGCACCGTGTCGAAAGGATCGGTTAGCGCGCCGACCATCATGTCCACCGTTTCGCTGTCACCCATGCGCGCGCCCCAGCGCATGTTGGTCAGTCCGTACAATCCGCGGCTCATCGATTCGGCGCCCGCACCGATTGCGACGTCCGCGTCGCCGAGCATAATTGTCTGTGCGGCCGTAATGATGGCCTGTAAGCCGCTGCCGCATAATCGGTTGAGCGTCAGCGCCGGCGTGTCTTTGGATAAGCCGGCTCCGAGTGCGCTCACGCGCGACAGGTACATATCTTTTGCGTCGGTGTGGATGACGTTGCCGAAGACGACGTGCTCGACTTGAGCGGCATCGATTCCCGCGCGCTTGACTGCTTCTCGAACGACGATCGCGCCGAGTTCCGTAGGGGCGACGTCTTTGAGGCTGCCGCCGTACGTCCCGATTGCGGTTCTCGCAGCGCTTACAACGACGACGTTTCTCTCTGCCATGGCGCGGGGGCTTTGCGTCGCCACATACAAAGAAACCTGCATGCCGGCCCCATCCGTGACGCCTCTCGTCGAGCTTACCGGCGTGCAAGTTGCACTTGGCGGTGACATCGTACTGCGAGACATCGATTGGACGTTACGAGAAGGCGAGCATTGGCTGGTAAGCGGCGCGAACGGCGCAGGCAAGACGACGCTGCTGCGCGTGCTGCGCGGCGATCTTCCGGTGATCTACGGTACCGGAAGGCGAACCTATAATTTAGTCGGACGCGATGACGACGTCGGCACGGCGAAGCGGCGGATCGGGTATCTCTCGCCGGAGTTTCACGAGCGGCTCCTGCGCATGGAGCTGCCGCTGACCGTGCGCGAGCTGATCACCGGCGGCTTGCATGGCGCGCTCTATCTAGCCGAGGCCCCGACGGCGGCGCAGCGACGCCGTGTCGCCGAACTTGCAGAAGCGCTCGACCTCACGAAGCTGCTCGACGAACCGATGGCGGAGCTGTCGTTCGGCCAGCTTCGTCGCACGCTACTGGCGCGCGCTCTCGTCGCGACGCCGCGCGTCCTCGTGCTCGACGAATTCGCTCACGGCATCGATCGTCACTCACGCAGCCTGATTCTTACGGCTCTCGGCGATTGCGTCGAGGCCGGAACGGCGCTCGTCGTGGCGACGCATCGCCGTGAGGAGCTGCCGCCTGCGATCACCCACGAGCTGCACCTCAAAGCGGGGACCATCTCCCACGCGGGCGCGCTCTCGAAAACTCTGTGCGCCGTGAGCCGCGCGGGCAGCAACGGCGCGGTAGCGCAAGCGGATGGAGGTGCGCCGCTCGTCAGTCTGCGCGACGTCGATGTATTCATCGAGCACCGGCGGGTGCTGCGAGGCATCAACTGGGAAATCCGCAGAGGCGAACGCTGGCTGGTGTCCGGCCGAAACGGCGCGGGAAAATCGACGCTCGCGAAGCTGCTGTATGGCCGCCTGCGCGCCGCCTACGGCGGGACCGTCGAGCGTTACGGATCGCGACAAAATCTAAGCGTCACCGAGCTGCGCCAAACGGTCGCCCTCATTTCCGACGACGAGCAGTTACGTTACGATTGGAGCGTTCCGGTCGAAACCGTCGTCGTTTCGGGCTATTTCGCGAGCGTCGGGCTGATGCAAACGCCGACGCCGGAACAAAAAGAAAACGCACGTCGTCTGATCGACGACTTCGGCTTGGATCGTTTGCGCAAACGACCGTTCTTAGAATTATCGTTCGGCGAGCGGAGGCTGGTGCTCGTCGCGCGTGCTCTCGTGCGTACGCCGCGGTTGCTCGTCCTCGATGAAGCGCTCAACGGTTTCGATCCCGATGCGCGTGCGAAAATCTTGCGGCGCCTAGAAGAGCTCGCCAATGCCGGTACCGCGATCGTGCTGATCGGCCATCACGAGAGCGACGTTCCCGAGTGGGTGGACAACGAGCTGGTACTCGAAGAAGGCCGGATCGTCAGCGCCACACGTCCGTAATCGGCTTGGCGCGAGTCGCAGCCCCCGTCGGCGGCAGTCGAAAGATATCTTCGAGCGTTCGCAACACGGCGTAGTGATCGATGCTTTCGGAATAGCGCCCCGGTTTGATCATTGGGCCGAAGAAGAACGTCGGAATCAAATTTTTGGGATCCCAACCGCCACCTTCGTCCCACGTGATCACGAAAAGCGTATTATGGGTCGATCCCCAAGCGAACAGGTTGCCCAGATGGTCGCGCAGCCAGGTGTCGGCGGCTGCGATCGAACCGCTGTGCATATCGTTCTTGAGGTTCGGGATGATAAGAGCAACAGCCGGAAGCTCATCGTAGGAAGTTAGCGCGTCGAGCGGACGGCTGTCGCTGCCCGGAATGTTGGAGAACTGCACCCAAGGCGCGTGCTTGCGCGCGTAATCGCCATGGCTGCAGCCGAGAAAACCGGCCGACGGCAACGATTCGGCGTAACCGGCGAACGTGCGATGAGCCGCGAGCAGCTCGCTGCCGAGATTGGGCGCGTTCGCCGGAATTCCGGCTGCAGGACAACCGTCGCCGTTCGTGTCGACGAGGCCGGAAAAGAGCGCCATGTAATTCGGCTGGCTTGGATGCGTGACGGCACGAGCGTTCACGAACAGCGCGGCCCGCGAAATCAGCGAGTTGATGTACGGTGCAGAACGATTGCCGACGATCTGCCTCGGCGACTTGTTCTCTTCGATGACGACGACGACGTGGTCGATTCGCGGAAAGACCGGCGCGGCGGCGAGCAAGAGCGCCAGCATCGGCGCAAACATCATCGGACGGCCGCGGCGACGTCGTCGTAGAGTTTGTACAGTGCCGTGTGGTCCAGCTCTCCGCCGAAGCGATCGACGGCCATCTTCACGCGCTCGAATGCCGCCTTCGCGACCGGCAAATCCAGACCGGCGCGTTCGCAAGCGTCCAGCAGATTCTCACGATCCTTCATATGTGTCTTGATCGGGCCGCCTGGAGCGAAATTGCGCTCGAGCATGCGTTGACCTTGACCTTCCAGAATCGGGCTGCTCGCAAAACCGCCGATCATCGCTTTGCGGACGAGCGCGGGATCGACGCCGTGCGCGCGCGCGAGGGCGAATGCTTCGGCGACGATCTCGACCGTGGTGGCGACGATAAGCTGATTGCATATCTTGGCAATTTGGCCGGCGCCCGCGTCGCCGATGCGCACGTAGTTCTTCCCGACCGCCGCAAAAACGGGTTCTGCTTTTCGGAATGCGGCTTCGCTGCCACCGGCCATGATCGTGAGCGTGCCGGCGATCGCGCCGCGCTCTCCGCCGCTGACCGGAGCGTCGAGCGCGTCGACACCGCGCTGCGCGAATGCCGCTGCAAGCTCGCGTGCATGTGCGGGCGACGTCGTGCCCATATCGATGAAGACGCTCCCGGGATGAATTCCTTGCAGCACACCTTCCGGGCCAAAGACCGCAGTGTGCGTTATCTCCCAGTCGATCAGCATCGTAATGACAATGTCGGAGTGTTCGGCGACCGTTTTTGGTGACGGCGACATGACCGCGCCGGATGCGATGAGCTCGGCCAGCTTCGACGCCGTTCGGTTGTGTACGTAGACGTTAAAGCCGGCTCGGAGCAAGTTTTGGGCCATCGGCTTACCCATCAAGCCGGTCCCGATCACACCGACGCGGGTTTTCTCTGCGTTCGCCATGAGTCCGCGTATGTCGGGGGTCTTGCGAGGTCCTGTGTAGGCCAGGCTACGGCATCGCCGCACAGTTGTGGTAGGCTTGACGTATGACACGTTCGGCGATTTTGAACGCGATGGGCGGCTTCTTCGCAGGTCTCGTTGCATCGGAGGCACCGCGAGCGGCCGAAGCAGCCGAGCCCGGCTGGCAGCTCACACCCACGCAATGGCACGCACGGCTGAGCCCCGAGACATATGCGGTGCTGCGCGAGGCGGCGACGGAGCCGCCGGGTTCCAGCCCGCTCGATGGCGAGGAGCGCCGCGGCACCTATCTGTGCGCGGGGTGCTCGCTCGCGCTGTTTTCGTCGAAGACGAAATTTCACAGCGGCACCGGCTGGCCGAGCTTTTACGAACCGATCGCGCATGCCGTCGATACCAAGGCTGACCATTCGATCTTTGAAGCACGCACCGAAGTGCATTGCCACCGCTGCGGCGGCCATCTCGGGCACGTGTTCGACGACGGTCCGAAGCCGACGGGACTGCGCTATTGCATTAACGGTCTTGCGCTGAAGTTCGTACCGGAAGGCTAACGCCTGGCAAAAGCGCACCCCGAAACGCACGCCACGCCGCGCATCGCGCTGCGCGACGTCGTCATTGGGCTCTCCGACGGTCTCACCGTGCCGTTTGCATTGGCTGCCGGCGTGTCGGTAGCGGTAGCGTCGACGCGCATCGTCGTCACCGCCGGACTGGCCGAGATCGTCGCGGGTTCGATTTCGATGGGTTTGGGCGGTTATTTGGCGGCGCGCACGGACGTCGAACGATACCTCAACGAGCGGCGCCGCGAATATCGTGAGGTCGAACTCGTTCCGCATATCGAAAAAGACGAAGTGCGCGACGTCTTTCGTGAGTACGGCGTCACGGGTCCGGAGCTCGAGCGCGTCGTCGATCATATCGTCGCGGATCCGGACCGCTGGGTCGACTTCATGATGCGCTTCGAGTTGGGGCTCGAGCGGCCGCAGACATATTACGCGCCGATTAGCGCTCTAACGATTGCGATCTCCTATGCACTCGGCGGTATAGCGCCGTTAATTCCGTACGTGCTGATAGGGGACATGCGCACGGCGCTGTGGGTGTCTTGCGCGCTCACGCTGGTCGCGCTCTTTCTCTTCGGCGGCTATAAAGCGCGCATGACGCGCACGCCGCGATGGCGCGGAGCAATCCAGACGACGCTCATCGGTGCGGTCGCCGCGGCGGCGGCGTTCTTTATTGCGCGACTGGTGAGCGGAGCTTAGGCAGCATCAACAGCGCGCCGGCAATCAGCGTCGCGATGCATAATTTGAACGATGCGCCGTAGCCAATTACGTCGACGATTCGGCCGCCTACTGCGGGTCCCATCGCGGAGAGCACGGCGATTGGAATTCCTTGCGCGGAGATGATCGAACCGTACGCACGCCGTCCGAAGTTCTCGGCCATGATCGCGCCGCGCAGCGGTGCGATGGCTCCATAGGCGCCGCCGAAGACGAGCACGTAGCCGACGGCGCCCCATGCATCGCGCGCGCCGAGCAAGATCGCGACGCCCGCCGCTTCGATGAGCAGCGTTGCGACGATCAAGACCTGCAACGAGATTTTTCCCCCAAAGAACGCGACGATGGTCCTCCCTGGAAGATAGGCCAAACCCCAAAGCCCTACGATCGTGGTGACGAGCGTCAGCGGCAATCCACGAGAGACTAAGAAATCTATGTGCTCGACGATTACAGTCGTCGTTGCGAAAAACGACAGCGAGATCGTTGCCGTGATCAACCAAAATGCGGTCGTGCGTAGTGCTTGTGAAAGGCGCAATCCCGTAATCGGCGCCGCAGGATCGTCGCCTTTTATAGCGCCGCCGTCTGGAACCAATCCCACGTCTTCGGGATAACGCCGTATGATAAACGCGTGAAGCGGTAAGGCAACGAAGAGATTAACGGCGCCGAGAATCGCAACGGCATCGCGCCAGCCGAGCGTAGACGCGAGCCAGCCGTTGAGCGGATAGAATACCGTCGATGCAAACGCGCCGAAGAACGTCAGCAAAGAAAGCGCGCTCATGCGACGACGGTCGAACCAATTGGCGACGACGGTGAACGAGATGGGATAGTACGTCAGCGCCGTTCCGAGACCGATGCCCGCGCCCCAGAGCGCGTAAAACTCGGGAAGCGTTTGCACCCGCGAGAGCAACAAGAGTGAAACGCCGAGCAACGCAGAGCCGGCCGACATCAACACGCGCGCGCCGAATCGATCGGCGAGACGTCCTACGGCAAAACCCGAAAGGCCGGATACCAGTACCGTGATGGAGTACGCGCCGTTGATTGCGGCCTTGTCCCATCCAAGGTCGCGAGCGATGGGCGGCACCAGCACCCCGATCAGATATTGGCTCACGCCGTAAGAAACGATCGTCGTAACGCCCATTGCGACGACAATCGTCCAACCGTAATATTTCAGACTTTCGCCGTTTGCGGAACCTCGGCGACGACCCTTTCACGAAGCCGATCGTCGCAATTGAAACCGCGCGGTTGGTGAACTGAAACGACGAGCAAGCCCAAGGCTTCCGTACCGCTGCTGCCAACCTGCGATGCGCCCGAAAAATGCACGAGGAGCGGGCGATCCAGCAGGTCACTCGCCGATGGCCTCGCACCATTTATCCAGCGAATCGCCCCGCCCAGGGGCGTAACGGGTCGCGCACCCTCAGCCGTCATTCCCGACCTACTACTAGCCTGCTGAGGTTTTTGAGCAACGCATCCGGGGTAGGGGAAGCCGATTGGATCAGAACGTCTCTTCACGAGTCGACGTCGCTGAATCGCGCGTCAGATTTCTGTTGGAGTCAGCCGACGTGCTTTCGTCCACGGTCAATCGCCGTGCGGTATTGCACGGATTTGCGCAGGTTGCCGTGCGGAATTTCTGCGACGGCTGCATGGTCGTTTTTTGCGAAGGCGAGAATTTTCGGCTAGGCGCGTTCGCGCACCGTGACGCCGCAGCCAAGCCCAGCATTCAGCTCGGTTACGGTTTAGAGGCGCGCCAAGGCGGCCCGCTTCAGCAAGTCGCGCGAACGAAGAAGCCATTTTTGCGCAACGGCATGGCTGAAGGCTCAGAGAATCTGCCGGAGATCGAGCGCCTCGAGATCGCATCCTTCATCGCGACGCCGATGATGGTCGAGCAGCGGCTGATCGGTATCCTATGTTTCATCTCGTCGGACGAGTCTCGCCGATTCGAGCAAGGCGATGTCGAGGTCGCGATGGCGGCTGCGCGGCAGGTTGCGGTGGGTCTGGAAAACATCCGATCTTTCGAACGCTTTCGGCTGCTAGGCCGCGCTACCGATCAACTCTTCACGCGGGGAGCGACCGCGGAAAAGTTGCGCAGCCTTCTCGAAGTGATCGTCGACGAGGTCGCCGATTGGGCTGCGATCTACTCGATCCGTGGCGCTGAGGCCGTTCGCGTTCAAGACGTTCTCCATCGCGATCCTGAAAAAAATCGAGCTCTTGGCGAGATACGTGGTCAGCGTGTCTTTACGTCGTTGGGCGAGCGCAATCTGTTCGATGCGGTGAGCAATCGCCGCTCGATACTGCGTTCGAAAGTCGGCTTGCCAATGTTGCGAGAAGAGCTCAGGTCCTACATCGTGCCGGTCTTTGCGCAAGCTATGCCGCAATCGGCCTTGACCGTTCCGTTGTTCACGAGCGAACAGGTTTATGGCGCGCTGACCATCTATGCGGAACACTACAGCTTCAGCGAGGGCGAGCTGGAGCTAATGCAGGAAATCGCTCGGCGCGTAGCGCTTGCGTTCGAGCATGACGAGAGCGTCGAGAGGCAACGCCGTCTCACGCAGACCTTGCAAGAAGTCACGTTGCCCGCATCGCTTCCGGAGATCCCAAATACGCTGGTCAGCACCGTTTACACGCCGGCCGCCACCAGCGACGCTCAGCTCGGCGGCGATTGGTACGACATCTTTGACCTTCGAGACGGCCGGTTTCTGCTCACGATCGGCGACGTTACCGGACGCGGCCTTCAGGCTTCCGCGATCATGGGAAAGCTGCGGCACTCGATCAACGTGGTCGCAATGTACGAGCCTAATCCCGTATCGATCTTGGACGCAGCCGAGAAGGTTGTGCAGCAACGTTATCCCGACGCTATCGCGACGACGTTCGTTGCGATTTACGACAAAGACGATCAATCGATCGTCTACGCGAATGCCGGCCACCCGTATCCAATTTTGCGTTTGCGTGACGGTTCGACCGTGGAGCTGGCTGCCGAAGGGTTGCCAATCGGACTGCGCTGGATGAACGACAAGCCGCAGCCGCGCTCGCGTACGGTGCGCGACGTCGAAGCGATGGCATTCTATACGGATGGCGTAACGGAGGCGAATCGCGATTCTGAAGCCGGCGAGCGTTGCTTGATGGGCGCGATCAACAGCGGCGCGCTGCCGTTCGTTCGTAATGCCGCCGTCCTCATCGCGTCCGCGTGCCTGCCGCCGCAAGCGCACGACGACGCTGCGATTCTGACCTTGACGTTTCCTCAGCCGACGACGTGGCTGTTTCAGGCGGATCATGCCAAAGCGGCAACCGAAGCGCGGTGGGCCTTCGTCAACCAGCTGCGTCGCGAGGGTGTCGATCAAGAAGACGTCGACATTGCAGAGGTCATCTTCGGCGAGCTGGTTGCCAACGTGGTGCGGCACGCTCCGGGCCCCGTGGACATTGC
>JBOHTT010000159.1:0-6870 GCA_050733775.1 Vulcanimicrobiaceae bacterium | reverse complement strand
GCCTGCGCACGCGCGCGTCGGCAGCGTCGCCGAGGCCGACGTATGCGAGCAGCTCGCGCGCTTCGCGAGTGTCGTTCGTGCGCGCCGCGCCGTTGGAAGGCCGCGCGGCAACGCCGACCATCACGTTGTCGAGGACCGTCATACTCGTGAACAATTCGAGATTTTGAAAGGTTCGGGCGATGCCGCGCCCGGCGATGCGATGCGCCGGCACGCGTAAAAGATCGTCACCCGCAAACGTTATCGAGCCCGAGGTCGGCTGGTACAGACGCGTGATGCAATTGAAGCACGTCGTCTTTCCCGCACCGTTCGGCCCGATGAGGCCGGTGATGCGCCCTTCCTCGATCTCAAACGAGACGTCGGAGAGCGCAGCGACCCCACCGAACCGAATGGACAAACCCTCGAGCTTGAGGAGCACTACGTGCGCGCGTTAATCAGACCGCCGAACGTCACCCAATGACCGTTCAGATACCGCGCCAGGACTTCTTGGCGGATCGGGAAGCGATCCGTCGGCGTGGTTTGCACGACGATCCCCTTCCACACGAACGGATTGTCGGTCTCGTGCAGATGCGTAGCCGCCTGCATGAGCGCGTCTCGCGTCAGCCCTTTTCCGGCCTTCTTGAGCGCGTCGACCATGGTGTAGGCCGCGCCCATTCCGTAGAGATAGAACGCGTCCGTGTAATCCGCGCCCGGTGAATACTTAGCCACGATTTCCTTTTCCAGTTTCACGCCGGCATCGTTCTGCTGGTCGAGATCGCTCGGATCTTTCAGATATTCCGTCGTGATGACGCCGTTGGTTGCACCCGCTCCGCCGGCTTTCGTCGCCGCGCGCATGACCGTTTGCGAATTCGAAACGTTGTTGAGGAAAACCATCGGCTTCCAGCCGAGCTGACTGATGGCGACGAGCGATTGCGTGCTGAACTTCGGCGTTGCGAAGATGAACACGCTATCCGCGCCGGCGTTCTTGAGGTTGGAAATCTGGGAGCTGACGTCGGGATCGCTGGTTTCGTAGCTCAAGGACTTCACGACTTGGTTCTTTTTCGAGCCGAGCGCGTCGACGAGTCCTCTGAGGTAATCCTTGCCGTAATCGTCGTTCTGATACAGTACGCCGATTTTGGCATTGGGCTTTTGACGGATCAGGTATTTCGCGTAAATCGCCGACTCGTCTTGATAGTCGGGCTGCCATCCTATCGTCCACGGAAACTTGGACGCATCGGCGCCCCACGTCGTTGCTCCGGTCGCAACGAACAGCTGCGGCACTTTGTTTTCGTTGAGATACGGACGCACTTGCGTATTGCACGGGGTTCCGAGGGAATTGAAGATTGCAAAGACGTGGTCGCCATCGACGAGCTGACGCATGTCTTGCAGCGTTTGCGGCGGGCTGTACGCGTCGTCCATGTCCTTGTACGTGATCTTGCGTCCATTGACGCCGCCGTGATCGTTGACGTAAGCGAAATACGCTTGCGCGCCTTTGCCGATGGTGCTGTACGCAGATAACGGCCCGCTGAACGGGTGCGTGCCGCCCAACAATATAGTCGAATCGGTAACGCCGACGACTTGCTGGCTACTCGCGGGCACGGTAACGCACACGGCGATGCCGATCGTCACCGCGACTAAAGCGACAAGCCAACGCTTGAGATTGCTCATGTTTCCCCTCCGTTTTACGGTGATAGGTCTTTTGCGATTGGGATCGTTTCTCGCGGCCCACGAGGTTGAAGATGGAAAGCTCTGGCCAAGCGCTCGAATCCTCCGGCGATCCCGCCAGGCATGAACATCATGATAAGAATCAGTGCCAGGCCGTAGACGATTGCCGAGAGTGCCGGATTCACCTTTTGCACCCACAGGGGCAAGAACTCGACCAAGACGCCGCCGATCACGGCGCCCCACAGCATGTCGATTCCGCCGAGTACCACGCCGACGAGCAGCGTCAAAGATAGCGAAATACCGTACGCGTCCGGACTGACGAACGCGGTGGTCATCGCAAGCAGCGCGCCGGCTACCCCCGCGTATGCGGCGCTCCATCCGAACGCCAGCGTTTTGTAGAAGACCGGGTTGACGCCGAAGGAGACGGCCGCGACCTCACTATCGCGAATGGCGCGCAAACATCGCCCTACCGGACCGCGCAAGCCGACGGCGGCGAGCACAAAGAGCACGCCGGCGACGATCCAGGTGACGTAGTAGTACCAAACTTCGCCGCGGATGACGTCGTGCAGCGCACCGGGTGCGTGCGGCGTCGGCAACAGCAAGCCTTGCACGCCGCCCGTAATCGCGCCGAAGCGTTTGAGAAACGGCGCCACGGACGCAGCAAGCGCAAACGTTGCAAGCGCGAGATAGATATCTGCCAAACGCAGCGAGACGAATCCGAGTCCGATTCCGAGTAAGCCGCAGGTAAGGGCCGCAACGGGAAGCGCTGCAACGTACGGCACGCCGGCCGCAGTCAAAAGCACCGCCACCGTGTAGCCGCCGACTGCCATGAAGGCACCGTGCCCGAGTGAGATTTGACCGCTGTGTCCGATCAGAATGACGAGACCCAGGATTGCGATCGCGTACACGCCGACGAACGTAAACTGAAACGACACGTAGGAGGGAATCAGCCACGGCAGCACCGCGACTGCGACGGCAAAACCATACGTCGCGATATGCTGCGGCTTCATACGCGCTTCACGTGCACGCGGCCGAACAGACCCGCAGGCCGAATCAGCAACACGACGATGATGATTGCGAATGCGACCGGCAAGCGAAGATCGGTGCCGATGAAATCAACGTACGTCCCCAATAGGTTCAACAGCACGCCGAGCAGCAATCCGCCGACGACGGCGCCTACGGGGCTCTCGACGCCACCCAGCACGGCCGCTGCGAACGCATAGACGAGGACACCTTGCATCATGTTCGGATCGAGAAAGACGATCGGTGCAATCATGATTCCGGAGACGGCGCCGACAACGGACGAAAGTCCCCAACCGAGCGCGAGCATCCAGCTCACGCGGATACCCATCAGCCGGCTTTGCTGCGGATAGAGCGCCGACGCGCGTAGCGCGAGCCCGAGCTTCGTATATTGAAAGAGCGCGTACATCAACGCGAGCGTACCGAGACAGACCGCAATGACTCCAATATCCTGTTCGCCGACCGCGACGCCGCCGACGCGAATTGGAATGGTGGGGAACGGGCTCGGAAACGATTTCAGTACGTAGCCCCAGATCAAGCCGGCGAGGCCGTTGAACGCAATCAGCAGGCCGAGCGTCACGATGACGATGGTGAGCGGCGCGGCATTTTCGACGGGACGGATGACGGCGCGTTCGAGCACGACGGCTCCGGCAAACGCGATCGGCAGCGTGATGACGAACGCAAGCCACATCGGGATCCCGTTTTGCACGAGTTGCCACGCAACGAAGGTGGTCAGCATCGCCATTTCGCCCTGCGCAAAGTTGATCACGTTCATCGAACGGTAGATCAAAACAAGCGCCAGCGCGAGACTCGCAAAGATCGAGCCGGTAGCGAGACCACTGACGACCTGTTGAGCGAGTTCCTGCGTAGCGCGCGTCCCCTCGGCGCAAAGAGGAAAGTCGCCCTCATTTCTCAAGACTCGCGGCGGGTTCCCTTTCTTGCTCGGTGGTCGACAATGAGTGAAAGAACGCGACTTGCACGCCGCGATGGGTTCGCGGTACTGGCAATCGACAATCCGCCCGTCAATGCGCTCGGCAGCGAGGTCGTCGGCGAGCTCGACGAACGTGTCCGCGCGCTCGACGCCGACGCAGGGCTGCGCGTCGTGGTCTTACGAGGGACCGACGGAATCTTCAGCGGAGGCGCCGACATCCGAGGATTCGGAAGACCGCTTGCTCCCGGCCCGACGTTGCGCGACGTCATCGGTACGATCGAACGTTCCGCGAAGGTCTACGTCGCCGTATTAGAAGGAAACGCGCTCGGCGGCGGTCTCGAGCTCGCAATGGCCTGCGATTATCGCGTGTCGCGCGCCGGAACGCGACTGGGTCAACCCGAGATCAAGCTCGGATTGCTTCCCGGCGCCGGCGGAACGCAGCGGCTCCCGCGATTGATCGGCCTCGAAGTCGCTCTCGAAATGATCGTCGGCGGCGACCCGATCGCCGCCGAGCGCGCGTCGTCGCTCGGCCTCGTCGATCGACTTGCTGAATCCGACCTGACTGAGGCCGCCGTTGCCTACGTGCAGTCGCAAGGAACGCGCAAGCGCCGTGCGCGGGGGTTGCCGTTGCGTGGCGATCCTGCCGCAATTGCTGCTGCTCGCGCTCGCGTGGAGCCCATCGAGCGGGGCGGCCTTGCCGCCCATCATGCGATTTCCGCCATCGAAGCCGGGCTGAGTCTGCCGTTTGACGATGCGCTGAGCCGCGAGCGCGAGCTCTTCGAAGAATTACGCCTTTCGGAGCAATCGAAGGCGCGTATCTACGTCTTCTTCGCCGAACGCGAAGCTGCGAAAGTTCCGGGATTATCGCCGTCGTCGTTCCGCACACAGCGAGCCGTCGTCGTCGGAAGCGGTACGATGGGAACCGGCATCACGATGACGCTCGCGAACGCCGGTGCGCAAGTTACGATGGTCGATCTCGATGCCGCGTTGCTCGCGCGTGCTTCCGAAACGATGCGCAAGAACTACGAGGCTACGGTGCGCAAAGGCCGGCTAGCACAATCGGAGATGGATCTGCGTCTTGGCCGCATCGCTCAGAGTACGGATCTGCGAGCCGCCGCCGACGTCGATCTGGTCATCGAGGCAGTCTTCGAAGAAATGGACGTCAAGAAAGAGGTCTTCCGCAAGCTGGATGCGATCGCACGCGATGGAACGATGCTCGCAACCAACACGTCGACGCTCGACATCGACGCCATCGCAAGCGTGACGCGGCGGCCACACGCGGTCGTCGGCACACACTTCTTCAGCCCTGCGAACGTGATGCGACTGCTCGAGATCGTGCGCGGCTCGACGACCGGACCGCAAACGGTGGCCGATGCGCTTTCGCTTGCCAAGCAACTTGGAAAAGTTGCAGTCGTTGCCGGCAACTGCGACGGATTCATCGGAAATCGTATGCTCGCGCATTATCGCCGCGAAGCCGATTTCTTGCTCGAAGAAGGCGCAACGCCCGAACAAATCGATCGCGTCATTCGCGATTTCGGCTTTCCGATGGGGCCGTACGCAATGGTCGATCTCACCGGGCTCGACGTTAGCTGGCGCGTTCGCAAGCGCCGCAATGCGGAGCGGCCGCCTAAAGGACGATACTCGCACGTACAAGACCGTTTGTGCGAGATGGGCCGTTTCGGCCAGAAAACCGGCTCGGGCTTTTACCGCTACGAAAACGGTAGTCGCACGCCGCATCCCGACCCGCTCGTCGGCGAGCTCATTCGCAGCATCGCGCGAGAAGCGGGCATCGCGCAGCGCCGCATCGACGATGATGAAATCCGTAAGCGCTGCATTTACGCGCTCGTCAACGAAGCTGCGAATATTCTCGCCGAAGCCATTGCGATTCGCGCGAGCGACGTCGACGTCGTCTGGGTCTACGGATACGGCTTTCCCGGATGGCGCGGCGGTCCGCTGCGCTACGCGGAAGTCGTCGGGCTCAAAAACGTCTACGACGATATCGCCCAGTTCGAACGCGAGCACGGCGTGTATTGGACGCCGTCGCCGCTGCTGGCCGAGCTCGCAACGAAAGGCGGCTCGTTTTTCGAGCCGATACCGGCGCGAACCTAATGCGCGTCGGCGATCGTCACGCCCCCGTCGATGACGATAGTTTGGCCCGTGATGAACGCGCCGGCACGCGATGCCAAGAACACCGCAGCACCCGCGACGTCGTCCGGTTCGCCGATGCGGCCCAACGGATAACGCGAAATTGCCTTAGCGTATATTTCCGGGCTCTCCCACAGCTTGCGCGCGAAATCCGTGCGCACGATTGCGGGGGCGAGCGCGTTGACGCGCACGTTCGACGGGCCCCATTCGACGGCAAGATTGCGCACGAGCTCGAGATCCGCGGCTTTCGAAATCCCGTACGCGCCGAGCGCGAGGTTGCCTTTGAGCGCGGCGATGCTGGAAATGACGATCACCGAGCCATCCTTGCGCTCCGCCATTTGCGGAATTGCCATATTGCACAGCCACAAATTGCTGCGCACGTTGCTGGCCATGATCTTGTCGAACGCGGAATCTTCGATCGTGCGCAACGGTCCGTAGTGCGGGTTCACGGCGGCATTGCAGACCAGAATGTCGATACGTCGCCATTCGGAGAGCGCGCGATCCACGAGCGCCTGCAATTCCGCTTTGTCCGAAATGTTTGCGGCGTGCGCGAGGGCCGTCCCGCCGGCGGCGTTGATGCTCTCCGCTGCGGCCGTGCACGCGTCCGCTTTGCGACTCGAGATTACGACCTTGGCGCCGAATTCGGCCATCCGCTGCGCAATCGCAAGACCAATGCCGCGGCTCGAGCCGGTGATGACGGCTACCTTCTCTGTGAGCTCGAACATAGGCGGAAGGCTACACGATGGACCTAGCGTTCACCCCTGCTGAGCGCGCCTTCCGCGCGGAAGTGCGCGCGTTCATCGCCGAACGACTTCCGGCGGATATTCGCGAAAAAGTCCGCGCCGGCGCACCGATCGAGAAAGACGAGTACGTCCTCTGGCAGCAGATTCTGTACGAACGCGGCTGGGGTGCGCCGAATTGGCCTCGCGAGTACGGCGGACCCGGATGGAACGCCGTGCAGCGCCACATCTTCCAAGAAGAGCTGGCATACGGTTGGGCGCCGCGCACGATTCCGTTCGGACTCAATATGTTGGCGCCGATTCTGATGGAGTTCGGAAACGATGCGCAGCGCAGCCGGTTCTTGCCGCGCATCCTTCGCGGCGAAGATTGGTGGTGCCAAGGATACTCGGAAC
>JBOHTT010000158.1:0-2622 GCA_050733775.1 Vulcanimicrobiaceae bacterium | reverse complement strand
CCGCGAGGCCGGACGCGCGCGGATACAGGCGCAGGTCGTACGTTCCCCAGCGCTTGTTCAGAATCAGATCGTACGCGCGGCCGCTATCGACCAGGACGTACGATTGACCCTGCGCGTCGTATTGAATGTCGCTGCCGGCGTCGGATTTGTCGACGGGCTTGCCGTTTTGCGTGACGATGACCGTCACCGGAACGCGCTGCGGGCGCATGATGCTCGAAACTTCGACGGCGTGATAGTGCAGCGCCAGATAGCCTGTCTCGCCGCCGAAATCGATCGCGTCGCCGCCTTGCTTCCAACGGCCCTGCAAATACACGCGTCCGTCCTCGTGCGGTGGCCGCGTGTCGAGGTAGTTCGTGTTTTCGCCGTACAGGTCTGACGGTGGATTGGCGATCGTCCGGCCGCCGCTCTCGAGGCGAATCGAGGCCGTGCGCGGGTACGTGATCGCGTTTGGCTTGTCGTAGTTGTCTTTCGGCAGCAGCGGCATGACGGGTTCGAACTTCTGATCGGGATGCGTCGCCAGGAGCATTTGCTGAATGACCGTTTCCACGTCGGGGTAATTCGTCTCGCCCACGACGCTGCCGATACGAAAGCCGTTACGGTCGAACAACAGCATGTGCGGTGCGTACGACGCGCCGTAGCGCTCGCCGATCGCTTTTTTCCCGTCGAGGACGACGGGCCACGTTATGCCGAATTTTTTTACTGCGGCCGCAGCGTTGCCGCTGTTGCCCGCAAATTCGAGATCGGACGCGAAGACGGTGACGATGACGAGGCCGTAGTCCGCATAGCGCTTGTGCCACTCGCTGAGATAGGGAAGCGCGCGCAGCGAGCCGAGCGATGTGTAGTCGAAGAAATCGACGAGCACCACTTTATTGCGAACGTCGTCAGCCGAAAGCGGTTTGGTATTGAACCATGCAGTGCCGCCGCCGAAGCTCGGCAGAAACTGCGGCTCGGCGCCACTCGCGGGTATGACAAAGGTCGCGAGCAATACCATAGTCATCCCGAGCGTAGCGACACGGCTTAACATTTGCGTCAACCTTTATGGCGATTGCCGACGTGACCTCTGACAAGAGGGAGCATCGTCTCCATTCTCAAAACCGCGCCGCCTCATGAAATTGGTCGAATATCAGGGCAAGGAGCTGTTCAAGCGCGTCGGCATCCCGGTGCCGCGCGGCGAGCACGCGACGAGCGCGGCAGCCGTTGCGTCGTTCATCGCGGCGAATCCCGGTTCGTGGGTGCTCAAAGCGCAAGTGCAAATGGGCGGCCGCGGCAAGGCGGGCGGCATCAAGTTTGCGGACAACGCAAAAGACGGCGAGAAAGTCGCATCGCAGTTGATCGGCGCGACGCTGCGCGGAATTCAAAATCCCGAAGGCGAGCTCGTGAAGTCGCTGCTCGTCGAGGAGAAAGTCGACATCGCACACGAGGCGTACGTCTCCGTGACGATCGATCGCGCGCAAAAGAAGCCCGTCTTCATCGTCACCGCGCAAGGCGGCATGGATATCGAAGAAGTCGCAGAGCGCGATCCGAACGCACTGGCGAAATATTGGCCCGACACCGCGATCGGCTATCAACCCTTCGAAGCAAGGCGGCTCTTCTTCGCCTCGAAGCTGCCCGGCGGCTACGGTAAGGAGTGGCCGAAAATCCTCGGTGCGATCTACCGGCTCTTCTTCGAATATGGCGCGAATCTCGTCGAGATCAATCCGCTCGTGCTCGCGAAAGACGGGCGCGTGATCGCGTCGGATGCAAAGGTCGATCTCGACGACAACGCCCTGTACAAACATCCCGAGCTCGCCGCGTGGGAGAAAGAAAACCAATCGCCGGACAACGAGGACGAGGCTAAGGCGCTTTCGGTCGGGCTCGGCCGTTCGAATTACGCGAAGCTCGACGGCGACGTCGGCGTGATGGCAAACGGCGCGGGTCTCGGCATGGGAACGATGGACGCGATTCGCAATGCCGGTGGTAAGGCTGCAAATTTCCTCGACGTCGGCGGCGGCGCGCAAGCCGAGCGCGTGCGCAAATGCTACGAGCTGATCGTGAGCGATCCCAAAGTCAAAGCGATGTTCATCAATATTTTCGGTGGCATTACGCGCGCCGACGCCGCAGCAAACGGAATCGTCGAAGCGCTTGCCGCGGGCACCGCGCGCAAGGTTCCGCTCGTCGTGCGGTTGACCGGCACGAATGAAGTTGAGGGCCGCGAGATTCTCTCGAAGGCCGGCATCGAGACCGTTGCAACGATGGACGAAGGCGCGGCGAAGGCGGTCGCGGTCGCGAAAGGCGCAGCCTGATGTCGATTTGGCTGGACAAAAATTCGCGCGTCATCGTCCAAGGCATTACCGGACGCGAAGGCGGCTTTCACGCATCGCGCATGATCGCGTACGGCACGAACGTCGTCGGCGGCGTGACGCCCGGCAAAGGCGGCACGAAGATCGACAGCGGCCATCCCGTGTTCGACACGGTCAAAGAAGCCGTCGACGCGACCGGTGCGACGCACTCGATCGTTTTCGTTCCGCCGGCATTCGCGATCGACGCGCTGTATGAAGCGTACGACGCCGGCATCCGGTTCTGCGTGTGCATCACCGAGGGAATTCCGGCAACCGACATGCTCAAGGTCGTCGCGACGACGCC
>JBOHTT010000157.1:0-7931 GCA_050733775.1 Vulcanimicrobiaceae bacterium | reverse complement strand
TATGTAGGCGCGGCGTCGGCGGTCGCGATTTCGTAGGCGTCAAAGATCTGGCCTTGGTTGTAGCCGGCGATGGTGACGCGCATCCCCTGGTGGAGCCGCAGTCCCGAAGGCCGCATGTGCGTTTCGGTGGTGAAGTCGACGCGATCGATGTAGCCGCGATCGTCGGTGATCTCCAGATACTCGCCCTTTACGAGTGAAATGGTGCCGGTGATCGTTTCTTGTCCTTCACGCGGCTGAACGTCGTTCGAACGTTGAGCGTAGGACGGGACTGGTTGTGCGGCAGCTGCTTGCGGCAGCAGCGCACCAACGGAAAGGAGAGCTCCGAAAGAAATCGCCAGTGGTCGCGCGGACATGCCCATCGTTCGCCTCGCAAAACAGAGATCTTTTGCTGCTAGGTATTGCCAGCGCGCCGCAGCGCCGCCTGCCGATAAAAGGGGGCGAAGTTTAAATCTTGCTGAGAAATTCGGCGCGGCTAGGCTGTCGCGAGCGTCACGACTGCCGTGACCGCACAAAGGAATTCGCCGCGCTGCTCGGCTTCGAGGAGGGCGCGAAGCCATGGACCTGCATCGGTTGCTCCAACCGTTCCCGCCGAGAGCGCATAATCGATCGCCGCGCCGAGAAACAAATCGTAAGCCCGCGCTAGCGTCGGCGTCGAGAGCACGGGCGTTGCAAGAACCTCTTGAAATCCGGCTTCGCGCAAGAGCGACGGCGTGTTCCCTCCGGCGTACGGATTGGCAAGCCGCTTCCCCAGCGCGTTAACGATGCATCGTGTAACGTCGCGATCGGCACCTACGATCAAGGTTGTCTCCCAGTCGGCATCGAGGACGAATGCCTTCCCGCCGTCGCGCAGCACGCGGCGTAATTCGCGCGCGGCGAGCGGCGGTTCTTTAAGATGTTGAAAGACGCGTTCGGCGCGCGCGGCGTCGAAGGTTGCGTTCGGAAATGGAAGCGACTCGGCGCGTCCCTCGACGAAGCTTGCATTCGCCGGGATGCCGCGAGACCGTGCGGCCTCGATCATCGCAGTGCTCGAATCGACGCCGCAAACCGTTCCGGTGCTCCCCACGATGCCCGCGATCGCACGGACGTCATCACCGGTTCCGCAACCCATATCCAGGACCGACATCCCCGCCGACAAGCGCAGCGCATCGAACCCCTTGCGCTTTTCCTCCGCGGCGATCTGAGAGACCGCATCGAGGTAGGCGATTAGCGCTTTCGGATCCGACGCGTCGACCTCATGAAATCCGCCGATCTCGACGGACCTAAAATCACCGGACATGCTTTCCGCTTCGAAGCGATGGCCGATCTTCCTTATGGGCGGCCTCAACTTGGCCGGGCGTGAGACCGACGCTGATTTGGGATGAGTTTTAAGAACATCTTGGCGGCGGTGGACGAATCGCCGCAGGCGGCGGCCGCGTTAGATCTAGCCATCGAGCTCGCGCGCGCCGTTGGGGCGTCGCTCACCGTGGTGCACGCAATGGATCCGTCGTTGATTGCGACTGCCGGCGCCGACGGTGCGGGAAATGTCCTCGAGATCGAGATGGACGAGCTGCAGACTGCCGGTAAAGAGCTGCTCGAAACGGCTGCGGCGCGCGTCAGGGCGGCAGGTGTGGATGTCACGACGATCCTGCGCGACGGTCTTCCGGCAGCGACGATTCTCGATACCGCGCGGCACAGCGACTGCGATGTCATCGTCCTCGGGACGCACGGCCGCCACGGCGTGGCGCGCGTTTTTCTCGGAAGCTGCGCCGAGTCGGTGCTGCGCGACTCTCCGGTGCCCGTCCTCATCAAACGAAGCTAGGGTCGCCTACTTTACGCTCGTACAGCCGAAGTAGTTTTCGACGGGCCTTTCGCCATTTCGACCGCGCGAGGCTTGAGCAGCGTCGTAAGCGCAACGGCGCCCACCGCGATGGCGGAGAGCGTTACGTACGCCTGCACGAATCCCAGCTCGCCGCTATGACTGCCGGCGATTCCGCCGACGAGGGCGGCACCGACGATCTGACCGATGATAAGGAAGATCGAGAGCAGTCCCACGGCAGTCGCGCGACCTGACTCGCCGACTTCACGCGTAATGATGTAGCGCGTCGGCGCGCCGAGCAGCGCTCCAAAGCCGATTCCCGCGACGACGATTCCAATAATCGCTCCGGCGATGGTCGTCATCTCGAGTGCGAAAAGAAAAAGTCCGAGACACGTCAGCGCCGCGCCGATCGTCAGGACGTTGCGGCTGCCGACGGCATCCAGCGCGCGGCCTGCACTCGGGATGACGATGACGAACATGAGCGCGCCGATCGCGGCGATCGCGCCGGCGGCGAGCAGCGACATGCCTTGTGCTGCAACGAGCGCCGCCGGAATGAAGAAGAGACCTCCCTCGAGCGCGCCGATGAGCACCTCGAGTCCGTACGTGATCGCGATTTGCTTGTTTGCAAGCAGCGCCGGCGAGATAATCGGGTGTGCCGCGCGCCGTTCGACGGGAACGAGCGCCAGAAAACATGCGACGGCGAGAACGATCGCAAGCGCGGTGGGCGCGTTGGAGAAGGCGCTTGTGGTTCGCGCATCCAGACGCGTGAGTCCGGTCATCGTTGCCAGCAACCCGACGCTGAGAAGTACGATACCCGTCGCATCGAGCGGGCCTCGCGCCGCAGAAGTCGCCGCGGGGACGTGCGTGCGCGCCATCGCGATCACGATTGCGGCAAGCGGTAGATTTGCCGCGAAGATCCAGTGCCAGCTGAGAAAATGCGTGACGGCGCCGCCGAAGAGCGGGCCGACGATCGCCGCAAGTCCCCACGTCGCGGCGACGAGGCCCAGTGCGGCACCGCGGCGTTCTTGCGGAATGCGATCGCCGATCGCGGCCGTCGCTACCGGAAAGATTCCGCCGGCACCCGCGGCTTGAATTGCACGGGCCGTCAAGAAGACGTCGAACGTCGGCGCCACGATCGCGAGCACGCTGCCGGCTGCAAACGTCGCAACGCAGGCGATGTAGATGGGGCGCCGCCCGTACCGATCGGCAAGCTGCGCCGTGATCGGAATAGCGACGACGGTGGCGAGCAGATACAGCGTGAAGACCCACGCGATCTCGCGTGCGCCGACGCCGAAAGCAGAGCTCAGCGCGGGAAGCGCCGGGGAAAGAACTCCTAGGTCTAACGCGCCCGCAAAAACGCCGAGCGCGAGCGTCAGAAGAAGGGGCTTATGCGAGGATTCGATCGATCACCATTGCGGCACAGATCAGTGCCAGATAGAGCAGAGAGAATTTAAATGTTCCGCGTGCCCATCGGCGGGTCTCGTCTTGACCTAGCTTCACGGCATAATAAACGAAGATCGCGCCGAGGACGGTTGCGGAAACGCCGTAAATCGCGCCCATCACGTGAACGTCTACGAGCGTCAACGACACACCGACCAAAATAAGCGTATAGAGCAGAATTTCCCGCTTCGTTCGCGGAACGCCGTACACATTGGGGAACATGGGGACGCCGGCTTTGTCGTAGTCCGAATTGGCGATCAAAGCAAGCGCCCAAAAGTGCGGCGGCGTCCACAAGAAGATGATCGCGAACAGACCGAGCGCGGGCATGCCGATCGCGTGCGTCACCGCTGCCCAGCCGACAAGCGGCGGCACGGCACCCGCTGCGCCGCCGATAACGATATTTTGCGGCGTGCGGCGCTTCAACCAAATCGTGTACACGACGACATAGAAGACGTTACCGCTGAGCGAGAGCCATGCGGCGAGCGGATTGACGAGAACATACAGAATCGCAAACCCGGCGATGCCTGCAAGCGACGCGGCGATGAGCGCATTGCGCACCGAAATGCGTCCGGCCGGTAAAGGACGGAATTGCGTGCGCACCATGATCTTGTCGATGTCGCGATCGTAGACGCAGTTGAACGCACCCGCCGACAAGGCCGAGAGCGCACCGCCGAGCAACGTGAAGAACGTCAGCTCCAGCGGCGGGAGACCGCGCGCCGCCATAATCATCGCAGCGGCAGTCGTAATGAGCAGCAGAACGACGATCCTCGGTTTCCCGAGATCGATATAATCGGTGACCGTCGCGCGCCAGCCGGCGGCGCGTACAGCAGTTGCGCCGTCAACTCGCGAGAGTGTGTTCATGCAGCTCCTCTAGCAGCCATTAACCGCCCCGATCACATGTTCCGCTGCCTTCGTCTCGTCGGCAGCGATACTAAGCGTCCGGCCTTCCAATTCTTGAGCAGCCGACAATGCAATGTCGTTGAAGTGCGTCGGACCAAACGACTCGTCGAACGGCGTGGTTTGCCGCCCGCTGCCGGTATAGGCGATGTCGGCCCGCGCTTCGGCACGGGCTCGGCGTCCGTCCATAATGACGAGCATGCGCTGAAGGTCCGCGCCGATCTTGCGTTGCCGCGCGAGTGCGCCGCCGAGCGCGTCGGCAAATTCCTTCAAGTCCTCTTTCCGGATCGGGTCGGTCGTCTGCGCGGCCATTTCCTTCAGTCGCTTGATTTGCGACTCGGCGTCGCCGGACGACGTCCGCAAGTTCTCGGCCAGCCGCTCGATCGACATCTCGTCCTTGTGCCGCTGGATCGTGTTCGAATTATCGAGATTGACGTGGCGCAGCGTGTCGATCGACAGCGAGACGGTTTGATCGTTCCGCAGCGTCGTGCTGATCGCGCTGTTCGCGCGTACCACGATCGCCGTACAGGCGCCGGAGCTGAAGACATGTCCGATTTCTTGCAGCGGCTGAGCGGCCGTACTCGGGGCGGGACTCGGCGCCGGCGAAGGCGCGGAGGCACCTGCGCCTGCTACCGCGAGGGCAAGGAAAACGGGTTTCAGCATGAGGCACCTCGTCCCAGCGGGAGGGGCTACATGAGTTCTCGGTGAGGCTCCCGGGTATCCTCGGCGCCCTAGGAGAAGCCTGGCCCCCGATGCGACGGCTTATCGCCCTGTCGTGCATGTTGTTGATGCTCGTTGGCTGTCGCGAAGTTCGCGTCCACACGTACGCACAGGGAACGACGCCCGTACTCGGGCCTCCGCAGCTCCTCATCATCCGGAATCCCAGAGAGCTCGAGGAGCTCGGCCTGCACGCGCCGGTGCGTTTCAATCATGAATTCGTGGTGGCGCTGCTGATGGGGCCGCACAAGAATTCGGGTTTCCGTCAAGTGATCGAGTCGATTCGCGCCAATGAGGATCGCGTGCGCATCGTTGCGTTCGAAAAGCCGTCGCTCGATCCCGAACCGACACGCGAATACCGCACGTACACGATGTGGATCGTGCCGATTTCCGTCTATCGCACGGGATCAATCGTCGATGTCGTCACGCCCAGCGGGGATCCCATAGCATCAACGACCCTGAAATAACATTGGTGGACGGCGTCGTGCGCGCAAACGCGCGGCGATGGCGCGAACACGCCGGCGTTCCGGTGTGGGCGGTCGTCAAAGCCAACGGCTACGGTTGGGGCGCGTCGCGCATCGTTCGCGCCGTCGAAGATGAAATCGAAGGCTTCTTCGTTGCGGATGCCGCCGAGGCAAGCGAAATCCGCCCGCTGACGACGCGCCCGATCGCCGTGCTCGCGGCGACAGGACCGGACGAAACCATCGAGCTTCTGCGCCAGGGCAGCATCCCGAACGTCGCATCGCTCGACGCACTCGCGGCCGCCGGCGCATGGGCGCAAGAGCGCGCAGCTCCGGCCCGGATTAGGGTCGGCATCGTCCCCGCGGCCGGTTGGAGCGGGCTGTTGGAAGATGCGGTCGAGCCGTTCGCTCGGGCTGCCGGCACGGCGCGCGTCGAAATCGAGCTGTGGACGCATCTGACGGCGCCCGAATTATGGGACGCGCAGCGGCGGCGCTTCGAATCGGCCTTGCGGCGATTCCGGGACGCGGGCGCGGCCATCGCGGGTACCGACGTCGCGAGTACGCTCGCGAGCGCGCGAGAGAAACACAGCGGCGCAAGCCGAGTGCGGATCGGCATCGGCCTTTTCGGCGCGTCTCTCGGCGGCCCGCAGTTGGAGTGCGCGATTCGTATCGACGCGACGGTCACCGATGTGCTACCCTCTGACGCGGTCGCATCGACAGGCTATCGCGCGGAACGTATCACGGCCCCGTGGCTCGCCGTTGTCCGCTGCGGCTACTCGGATGGCTTGCCGTCGCGGCTGGCCGGACGAGGCGATATTCTCTCCGTCGGCATGCAGTATGCAGTATTGGCGCGAAGCGCTCCGGAAAAGGCCGGCCAGGCCATCCGGCTGCTCGACACGTCGAGTGACCTCTGCATGCTTTTAGAAAACACGGGTATCTCCCCGCATGAGTTTGTCGTGGGTCTAGGACGATAAAAAAGAACCGGTGATCGAACAATACGCGACGCGCGTTGCGACGGACGTCAAGCGGCTCGGCATCGTCCTGGAGCCTAATGGCTCACCCCTCGAAGTCGAAGGTGTGCTCAATCCGGCCACAACGCGCAGCCGGAACAACGAATTGCTCATGTATCCGCGGGTGGTCGCGCGCGGGAACACGTCGCGCATTGGGCTCGTGCGCGGCGTCGAAAACAACGGAACGGTGAGCTTCGAGCGCATTGGTTTCGCGCTCGAACCGGAAGCCGATTACGAGCTGCGTCAGGTTCCCGGTGGATACGGTTGCGAGGATTCGCGCGTCACGTTCGTACCGGTGCTCGACACGTATGTGATGGCGTACACCGCCTTCGGACCGGAGGGTCCGCGTATCGCTCTTGCCGTCTCGCGTGACGCCTACCAGTGGGAGCGGCTCGGGCGGATGAAGTTCGTCGGCGAGCTCATGCCGATCGGCGACGACAAAGACGCCGTGTTCTTTCCGGAGCCGGTTATCTCGCCGGGCGGAATCAAATCGCTGGCGTTTTATCATCGCCCCATGCTGCACATCAGCGCCGTCGATGGCCACGCGGCAATTCCGACCGTCTTGGAGATGGACCCGGAAGACCGGGAATGCATCCGCATCGCGTACATTCCATTGGAAGCTGCGTTGCGCGACCGGAACAATTTGCTCGTCGCAACGGAGAGCGTCAAAGTGCTGATACCAGACGGGCCCTGGGGCCGCATCAAGAACGGCGGCGGCACCCCGCCCGTCCGAACGGAACGCGGATGGTTGTCGCTCTTTCACGGTGTCGACGCTGTCGAGCATGAGAATCGGATCACGCTCGGCTATAGCGCCGGAATCGTCTTGCACGATCTCGAGCGGCCGCACATCGTCTTGTATCGCTCGCCGGAGCCGATTCTTACGCCGGACACGGTTGAAGAGCGGACCGGCATCGTCAGCAACGTCGTCTTCCCGACCGGCATCGACATCAAAGGACCGAGCTCGTACGACATCTACTACGGTGCGGCTGACGCGAAGATCGCGCGCGCACATATCGACGTGGAGATCGGACCAGCCTGACGCAACCGCCGCCGCAGGCACCGATGTGGCGCTTCTACCTCGCCGCGACGATACTCGTCGCGGTTTTCATTTTTGCGATCACTCTTCGCCGGCATCAGCAGGCGGAGCTTCGCGTATCCGCGAGTCCCAGCGGTACGCCGAGTGCGCCGCGCTCGCAGACGCCCTCGAGCCCCGGACTCACGGCGGTGCGCGGCGATGCGCCTTGGGCGCTGTCGGCGCTGCCCGATTGCGCGCACCAATACTCGGAGACGCGCGGAACGCTCGCGTTCGTCACGCGCGCAATTCCGCACGGCGCAACGGCCGTATCCGGCCATTTGCAGGCCGGTCCTTGCTCTATCGACGTCGTCCCCAGCGGCATCCTGATCGTGCGCGGCAAGGATCGCCTGCGTATTCCGCCGCCGGCTCGCTTGCTGTACGAAGACGGGCGTTACTATCTTTACGAACACGACAGGAAAGATGCCGTGCTTCGGGTTTATAGTCTGAATAAGTGAGCGATTTCGACTCCGAAGTTCAGCGGCGCCGGACGTTTGCGATCATCTCGCACCCCGACGCCGGCAAGACGACGTTAACGG
>JBOHTT010000156.1:0-2232 GCA_050733775.1 Vulcanimicrobiaceae bacterium | reverse complement strand
CCCCAGAAACACCGTCGGCCGTTCGGCGGAAACGCGGGGGCCGTCCGACGCAATGAAAACGTCGGCCCGCAGCCGTTCCCGTTCGCGGACGCAAATGTCGCGCAAGCCCGGCGACCCCGTTTCCTCGCCCGTTTCTACGATGAACTTGCAGTTGAAGCCGAGTTTGCCGCGCGCTTGCAGCAGTGCCGCAAGCGCCGCGATGTTGATCGAATGCTGTCCTTTGTTGTCCGCGCTGCCGCGACCGTAGAAGCGATCTCCGCGCACGGTCAGCGTCCACGGCGAAAGGCCCTCGTGCCAACGGCCTTCCATGCCGAGCACGACGTCGCCGTGTCCGTACGTCAGCACGGTCGGCAAGCGAGGATCTTCGATGCGCTCGCCGATGAGAAACGGTCCGCCCGTCGAGACCGGGTTGTCGAAAGCGGCGCACGCAAAGCCGATGCGCTCCAGCTCCGGACGGATTTCGCGCTCGAGATAGTCCCGTAGCGCCTCGTTGCGCGGCTCGCCCTGGCTCTCCGTCGGAACGGCGACGCGGCGTGACAGATCGCGCAGGAAGCCGCCGTCATCGAAATACGCGGTCACCGCGTCCAGCGCGGTTGCCTTGGTATCGGGCATGATGCAGAGTCCTCAGGCCCGAGAGAGAATCCTGCGGGCGTGAATATGGTCATTACCGGCGGAAGCGGGTTCATCGGACGCCGTCTCGCGTCTCGCCTTTTGCAGCGCCCCGGCGTAAAAAGCGTTCTGCTCTTCGACGTTCAGCGTCATCGCGGCGAGCCGCTCCACGATCCGCGCGTCACGGAGGTAGAAGGCGACATCGGCGACTTTCGGACAGTGTGCGACGCGATCGCGCCCGGTACGAACGGTGTCTTTCACCTTGGGGCCGTGGTAAGCGCCGGAGCCGAAGCGGATTTCGATCTCGGTATGCGCGTCAATTTAGACGGGACGCGCAACGTGCTCGAGGCATGCCGCAGACTGCCGGCTGCTCCGCGTGTGGTGTTCGGCAGCAGCGAAGCCGTTTACGGCGGTACGTACACGTCGAAGATCATCGACGACGACACGCCGCTGTATCCGCAAACGTCGTACGGAATGCAAAAAACCTGCGGCGAGCTGCTGGTGAGCGATTACAGCCGCAAAGGCTTCGTGGACGGCCGCTCGCTGCGCTTTCCTACGATCATCGTGCGTCCCGAGCCGAATCTCGCCGCGTCGACGTTTACGTCGACGATCGTGCGCGAGCCGCTCTTGGGCCGTTCGACGACGTGCCCCGTACGCGAAGATTCCATCATGACGCTGATGTCGGTCGCGAAAGTTATCGATTGCATCGAGCACGCGTACGACATCGATGCGGCAGCGTTCGGCACGCATCGCTCGCTTTTGCTGCCTGCGGTCTCCGCCTCGGTTCGCGACATGATCGAAGCCGTACGCAGAGCCGGCGGAGACAAAGCCGCGTCGCTGATAACGATCGACCCCGATCCGCATATCCAACGCATCGTCGACACCTGGCCGCGCGCTATTCGCGCTCAGAAAGCCGAACGGCTCGGCTTCCAGGCCGACGCAAACATCGATGCGATCGTGGCGACCTACGTAGCGGAGATTTCGCTCGTAAAGCGGTAGAACGGCCGGGAGAAAATGAGGCAGATGTCCAGCTCGAAGATCATCGCCGGAGTCGTCATTTTGGTGTTGGCGCTCACTGCGGTTGTGTGGGGCATCAATCGCGTTGCTAATGCGCGCAACTTGGCATACGATTTCACGCTGACCGACCAAGACGGCAAGCCGTTCCGGCTCTCTGAAGAGCGAGGTCACGCCGTCGCGCTGTTTTTTGGTTACACGCACTGCCAGGACGTCTGTCCTGCAACCCTCGAACATCTGGCAAAAGCACGCGCGGCACTTGGCAACGATCGCGAGAACGTCCGTATCGTCTTTGTTACAGTCGACCCGCGGCACGACAGTCCGCAGCGCATGAAGCAGTATCTCTCAAAATTCGATCCGTCGTTTATGGGCGTTACCGGCACGGAGAGCCAGCTGCTTCCGGTATATAAGGCGTATCACGTGTGGTCTCAAGCGTTGCCGAAAACAACGAAAGGGCTCGAGGAAGTCGAAGCGCACACGGCGACCATCACGCTGATCGATCGCGGCGGGCACCTGAAAAGCTATGCCGACTGGGCCGATCCCACAACCGCCCTCACGCAGGACTTCCGCAAAGCCGCTTCATAGGCGGACGGCGCTGCGGTACGCTTC
>JBOHTT010000155.1:0-13841 GCA_050733775.1 Vulcanimicrobiaceae bacterium | reverse complement strand
TCGTTGCCGCGGTGCTTGCAGCGCCGCAGGGCTGGCCGATGGTGTGGGAAGTCACGATCGTCGTCTTCGTCGTCTCGCGCGTTGCGGACAACGTTCTCGTGCCGAAAATCATGGCGCCGCACGTCGGCGTGTCGCCGATCGCCGTCATGTTCGGCGTGTTCGCGGGCGGGGAGCTCTTCGGAATGCCCGGTTTGATTCTCGGAATCCCGGCGGCGGCCATGGGCAAGGTGCTGTGGAGAATTTTCGTGCGGCCGTGGCTTTCACGGCACGATTTCGGCCCGCGCTCGTCCGAGCTGCAGCCCGGCGAGCGCGAGATCGATATCGAGATTCACGAAACGATCGTCGAGCGTACGCCCGCGCGCTAGCGTTCGTCCGAAGGAGGTACGCCTGACGGCGGCACGCCGGAGCGTGGCGTCGTCATCGGCGGGGCGTCGGTGATCGTGTTGACTTCCGAGGGGCGTCCGCTACGCGGCATCTCTTCCCGGTAGGTCGTCGCGCTGCCGCGCCCGGCGTAACCCAGGCCGAAGAGGCCTAAGAGCCCGACCAGACCCCAAATGCCCCAGCCGCCGCCGTTTCCGCCGGCGGACCGGTTGTTGTAGCGATCGGCCGCGCCCGTGCCGGGGCCGGCGGCCGAAGAGCCGCTATTTCCATAGGCGGCAGGCGGATTGGCGGCGTTGCCGTTCGTTTGCGCGCTGACGGGCGCAGCAAGCAGGAGCGCCGCGAGAGCGATGCCCGCGACCGCCTTGAATGCGTTGCCAAGACATCTCATGGCCGATTTATACCAGGCGCCGAGAGGGCGGCGGCCGCCCCGGCTCAGGCAGCCTCGTGTTTCCGTGGGGCGATAGCAGGAGATTTAGGAAGTGGAAGGTACCGTGATTCACACTGTGATTCGCATTCCTGGAGGAGTTGCATGGCACGCAACGTCGCGAGAAGTGAAAACGACAACATCGCGAGGACCGATGTCAACGCTCACGAGCATGCGATGCAGATTCCGATTGCGGATGTCGTGCGCGAGCTCGTTGATTTTCTCGGCGCACCAACGGTTGCGGCTATCGCCAACGTGAAAGAAACGCGCGCCGTTCATCAATGGATGACCGATCGCGAGCCGCAAAATCCGCAAGTTCTGCGCTTTGCTTTGCAGCTTGCGACGATGCTTGCCGCGTCGGGCGACAAGTCCATCGCCAAGGCGTGGTTCTATGGGAGCAACCCGGTTCTCGGCGGCCAAAGCCCGCTCGTGCTGTTCCGGACCCGAAGCCTTTCCGACATCCAAGTCCCATTGCTCTCGGCCGCCCAATCATTTTGGGGCCGAGAAGACCAATAGCGCTCGCGTCACACCCTAGATAACACCGTCGAGCTATCGCAAAAGACGCGCGAAACGCCAACTTGTAACACGAGCCGGCTTGGAGCAGCATGGAATGACCCGCAAGGAGTCTCCATGAGTCTGGGCCCAGCCGATACGACCTACATCACGCGCGAGTCAACAGGCAACGGTCTCTGCACCGTCGTCGTCAAGGGCGAGATCGATCTCTACAACGCCGCGCTGCTCGAAGAAGCCCTGACTGAGGCCTGCAACAGCGGCTCCGCGGTCATCGTCGACTTTAGGAAGTGCCGCTATATCGACTCGGCCACGGTTGCGATCTTGCTTCGTTGCCGTAAGAAGACCGGCAACCCCGTCCATATCCTCACGAGCGAGACCGGCACCGTCCGGCGGGTCCTCGGGATCACGCAGCTGGATAGCCTCTTCATCGTCACGTCGGGTTCCGACCGGATCGCTTCTTAGCTCGCCGGCCTGCGCTCCATAAAATCGGGCGCGGTAACGCCGCAAATCGACAAAACGCTCGAGAGCACCGAGCGCGCCGCCATCGAGAGCGCGAGTCGCGCGATGCTCGTCGCTGCATCGGAACGGTCGACGACGGTGCACGCGGTATAGAACTGATGAAATTCGCTCGCGACCTCGCGCGCGTACGTCGTCAGGTGATGTGGCGCGAGTAACCGCGCGGCGTCACTGACGAGATTCGGCCATTCCGAAAGACGTCGTGCCAGGGCGAGCTCTGCGGGATGCGTGAGTTTGCCGAGGTGCTCGGCGCGCTCGGCTCGCTCGACGAACCCGGCCGTATCCGGATTGGAGCGCGCGTGCGCGATGAGCGATGAAATACGCGCGTGGCCGTATTGCACGTAATAGACGGGGTTTTCGTTGCTTTGCTTGACCGCCAGCTCCAAATCGAACGTGAGCGGCGACTCGGGCGCGAGCATGATGAAGAAGAAGCGCGCTGCATCGACGCCGACTTCGTCCAAAATCTCGTCCAACTCGATGATGTTGCCCTCGCGCTTGCTCATCGTCGTGACGACGCCGCCGCGCACCAGGCTAACGAGCTGCACGATCAGCACTTCGACCGAGACGTCGCGATCGGCCCACCGCGTCGGCCCTTCCAGTTTGAGCGCGTCGATGCGCTCGAGCAACTGCATGAATGCGGGTTTGCCGTAAAGACGTCGCCAGATCTCGGCCATTGCGCGCACGCGCGCAACGTAGCCATGATGGTCCGGGCCGAGAACGTCGATCAGATGCGACGCGTGCCGAAATTTTGCGAAATGGTAGGGGATATCGGCTGCAAAATAGGTCGGCCGTCCGTCGGAGCGGCGTAAGATACGCGCTTTGTCTTCGTCGGGATCGAGCTCCGGCGAGAGCGCGATCGCCTCACCGTCGCGTTCCGTCAGACCTTCGTCTTGCAGCAGTTGAACGATCGCGTCGACGAGACCGGCTCCATGGAGCACGCGTTCGCTTTGGAAGATGAAGTCGACGCCGAAGCGCCGCGCCGTCGCGCGCTGCGCCGCGATCGTGCGTTCGTACGCGAATTTTTCCAGAAACGCCGGATCGTCGGGATTGCGGTTCCCTTCCGGCACGGCATCGAGATCTTTGGCGAGCTCCCGCACGTATTCGGCCGGATAGCCGTCTTCGGGAAACGGATAGTTGACGTCGCGCAATTGTCGCCATCGCGCGTAGAGCGAACGTACGAGTGCGTCGAGCTGCGAGCCCGCGTCGTTGATGTACCAATCCGTGACGACGTCGTTGCCGGTAAAGCGCAATGCGTTCGCGAGGGTCGAACCGACGGAAAGCGCCCGTCCTTGCACGACGAGAAGCGGCCCCGTGGGATTCGCGCTGCCGAACTCGAGGGAGATGCGTTTGCCGGTCGGCGCACCGCGGCCGTAATCCAGACCGCTGCGCAAGATTTCGGCGACGACTGCCTGCCAGTACGCCGGCTGCATCCGGATGTTGATGAAGCCGCCGACGGGTTGTACCTCCGCAACGACGTCGTGCAATGCGCCGTCCTCGTGCAAGGCGCGCTCGGCAATCTCGGTCGCGATTGCTTGCGGAGCTTTTCGCGCGGTCTTCGCAAGTTTGAACGCGACGTTCGTCGCGTAATCACCGAAATCGCGATTACGCGGCACCTCGAAGCCGACCTCGACCGGCGCATCTGCACCGTAGAGCGCGCGAGCGGCGCGATCTAGCGCCGTCGCGATAGTATCTAAGCCCACGACCTGACTCGACGCATGCGATCGCGTTCCGCGCGATATTCGGCCACGAGTGCGTGCGGCTGTTCGCGATATTTCGCCCACAACGCCGGCATGTGCGCGATATCGGAGAGGACGCGCGAGAAGACCGCGTTCACCGGCGTCGAGACGCCGTGAGCGCGACCGGCGTCCGCAACGGCGCCGTTCAGGACGCCGACTTCGGTGACGTTCTTGCTCGCGCGCAAATCGAGCAAGAGAGACGGCGGCTTCGTGCCGCGCGCACCGGCTACGCGTTTTGCCAACAGGAAACGCGCCGCCGGCGACGGCAACGCCGCAACGGCCTGCAGCGCTCGCACGGGATAACGCGGAAGGTCGATCGAGCCAATGCCTTGCGCATGCATGACTGCGTGAACTTCTCTAATGGCGTGGATTTCCAACCGGAAGACGTCGTCGAAATGCACGAGACGCTCGGGAAGGACGTTGAGAATCGCACACGAGGCATTAGCAACGATATTCAGCGCCAGCTTGGACCATTTCATCGCGCGGTAATCCTCGAACGCTTTCGTTCGGAGACCGGCTTGGCCGAAAGCGGCCAGGATCCAATTGTGCGCTTCTTTGCCGACCGGCGCGACGGCGATTCCGCCGTCGTTCGCGGCATGGCCGTGACCGTGCGTGTCGCGTTCCACCGGGATCGTAACGGCGCACGCGACGACCGCATCGGCGCCGAACGCGGAGGCAAGCTTCTCTTCGTTGCCGACGCCGTTTTGCGGGCAGAGGATCGGCGTGCCCGAATGCGCACCGAGGGCGCTTTCGAGCGTCTGGATCGCGCCGTCGGTGTCGTACGACTTCACCGCGATAATTGCGAGATCGGCCGGTGCCGCCTGTACGTCTGCTAAGTTGCGCGGCGCATACACGATCTCGTTTCCCGCAGCGGCGAGCAAGTCGCCGAAATACGTGCCGATCGCGCCGGCACCCACGATGAGTATCTTGATGAGCGTTACCCTCGCACGCCCGTGCTGCCGAATCCGCCTTCTCCGCGCTCGCTCGCTGCAAGCTCGTGGCTCTCTTCGAACGCGGCGTGCACGACCGGCGCGAGCACCAGCTGCGCGATGCGGTCGCCGCGTTTGATGCGCACGTCGGACGAACCGTGATTGATGAGGATGATTTTGATTTCTCCGCGATAGTCGGCGTCGATGGTACCGGGCGCATTCACGAGACCGAGACCTTCGCGCAGTGCGAGCCCGCTGCGCGCGCGCACCTGAATTTCATAACCGACTGGAATCTCGACGCACAATCCGGTCGGTACGGCCGCTCGCGCGCCGGGTTGTAGGACGACGTCCTCTTCGACGGCAGCGCACACGTCCGCACCTGAGGCGCCGTCGCTGGAATACACCGGAAGCGGGAGACCGGTACCGTGTGCGAGTCGCGTCACGCGGACGCGCACGCTCTCAGGTGGCAAGCTCGGTAAGTACCGCGCGAAAACTTTCAACGTCGGCAAACGAGCGATAGACGCTCGCAAAACGGACGTAGGCCACCTTATCGACGGCGCTGAGCGCCTCCATGACTTTCTCGCCAATCAAGGTCGACGACACTTCGTTGTCACCGCGTGAGAAGAGCTCTCGCTCGAGTTTTGCGACGATCTCTTCGAGCTGCGCGTCCGCAACCGGTCGCTTTTCGCACGCGCGCCGCAAGCCCGTCAGAATTTTTTCGCGATTGTACTGTTCGCGCCGTCCGTCTTTCTTCACGACAAAAAGACGAGGCGCTTCCATGCGCTCGTATGTCGTAAAACGGTGTTTGCAGGCGAGACACTCGCGGCGACGGCGGACGACAGATTCATCGTCTCGCGAGTCGACAACGCGCGTTTCGCTCTTGCGGCAGGCTGGGCAGAGCAGGGTGCGTGCGGCCTCGTAGGGAGGGTGACCCCAAGATATTGGGGTTCAGACAAGTATAAAGCACGACTGCTGCTCTGTCATCCCGAGCCCTCGCGTAGCTCAGCTAGGGAGCAGAAAGATTACTTAGCTGCCCCTATTTTGAACATCTTCGTTCCGCACACCGGACACTTGCCTTCCGTTGCCGGACGCCCATTCTTCATTGTTATCTGCACTGCGTCTTTGATCTCTCGCTTGGTCTTGCACTTTACGCAGTACGCTTCCGCAGCCATGACGCTCCCATCTGTGCCGCGGGGATGGCGCGGCCGGAGACCCATATTCCCCTGGGCGCCCTTCCTCCTGGTCTTTCGGCGCACCCGGCCTGCGTGAAGGAGGGGGGTGGACGATCCGACCCTCGTTCTTCCCGGCGAGCTGCCGGAGCTTTTCCTGCGTGCCGGACGCCTGACCAAGCCCCTCTGGGTATGCGGGTCGCTCGATGGTTTGGCCGCCCCAGCAGTAGCCGTCGTGGGCGCCCGCGCCCCGAGTGGCGGCGGCCGCCGGCTGGCCTTCACCACGGCGAAACGGCTCGGAGAGGCCGGCGTCTGCGTCGTGAGCGGCCTGGCGCTTGGGATCGACGCGGCGGCGCACGAAGGCGCCCTCGCCGCGGGCGCGCCGACCATCGGCGTGCTGGGCGGCGGCCACCGCCGGTTCTTTCCGAAGAGCAACGCGGGCTTGGCGGACCGCATCGTCGCAGGCGGCGGCGCGGTCGTTTCGCCGTACGCTCCCGATCACGAGGCTTGGCCGTCGCAGTTCTTGCAGCGCAACGGCGTCGTTGCGGCACTCGCGGACGGCGTCGTCGTGGTCGAAGCGGCTGCGCGCAGCGGTGCGTTGAACACGGCGTCGCACGCGGCGGATCTCGGCATCCCGGTCATGGCGTTTCCGGGCGACGTCGATCGCGCGAAAGTTGCCGGCTGTCTCGCGCTCATCCGAGACGGCGCGACGCTGGTGCGCGACGCAACCGACGTTCTCGAAGCGCTCGGCCTGCAGCCTTCGCCTGCCGCGGATGTCCGCGCTGCGCTCGGTGAGGACGAACGCGCCATCGTTCGCGCCTTGGCGGATGGGGAGCTCGATTTCGATGCGCTGCTGGTGCGCAGCCGCTGCCCGCCTGGGCTGCTCGCTTCGCGCCTCGTGGAGCTGGAAGTTCGCGGCATCGTCGAGTCGAGGACCGGCGACCGTTACGCGCTAACATAAGCTCCCTAGATGCGCAATTCGAACGTCCCGGAGTCGATCGAGGGCTGGAACATCCTCCACCGGATGTTCCGTTTTCATCGGCGCCGTTGGGCTGCGCTCGATGCGACCAATCGCACGCGCATCGTCGCGGCGGCTATCGAGTTTCTGCGTCCGCTGCACGACGATCCGGAAAGCGATGTCGGGCTCGCACAGCTCCTCGGCCACAAAGCCGACCTGATGGTTACGCACTATGCGAAGACGTTCGACGCGCTGGGCGACGTGCAGATCGGCTTCGACAAGCTCGCGCTCGCCGATTATCTGGAGCCGTGCGGTTCCTACGTGTCGATTCTCGAGCTTGGCTTGTACGAGGCTACGCGCAAAGTGCATGCCGACCTGACGGCCCGCGCGCTCAAGCCGTTTTCACCCGAGTGGACGGAAGCGTTCGACGCTCATCTGCGGCAGTGCTCGGAAGAACCGCGCAACGCGGTACGCCTCTGGGCGAAAATCCCTCAGCGGCGCTACGTCTGCTTCTATCCGATGGACAAGAAGCGCGGCGAACAAACGAATTGGTATGCCTTGCCGTACGATCAGCGCGCGTTGCTCATGCTCGAGCACGGCAAGATCGGCAGAAGCTATCACGGCATCGTCACGCAGGTGATTTCGGGCTCGATTGGATTCGACGATTGGGAATGGGGCGTCGATCTGTACGCCGACGATCCGCTCGTGTTCAAGAAATTGATCTACGAAATGCGCTTTGACGAAGCGAGCGCGAAGTACGCCGCCTTCGGGCCGTTTTATACCGGCATGCAGTTTTCGGTCGACGCGCTCAGCGCGTTTCTTGAAGGCAACGAGCGCGCCGAGCTCTTGACGCTCGCTCCTCAGGTTTAGGAAGCAGGCGACCCGGGAAGCACCGCCTCACAAGGGCTGGTTACGCACAGCTGTATGATCACGTCTGCTGACTCGTTGTATCTTGCGGATGCGATTCCGCAAATAGTCGTTGCTGCCGGGCCAGACGGCGTTATCGAGTTTTTCAACCAACGTTGGTTTGATTTCACCGGCCTTACCGGCGAAGAGAGTTGCACTGAAGGCGGCTGGTCGCGCGCCATCCATCCGGAAGATCTCGCAGCCGCGCTCTCGGCCTGGCAGAACGCGGTGACCACCGGTGAAGATCTCGCGTTTGAAATGCGGTTGCGGGAACGCGCGGGCGGCTATCGCTGGTTTATGCTGCGTGCGGCCGCGATGAAAAACACGGACGGTGCGGTCGTGCGCTGGTTTGCGACCGCCGCCGACATCGATCAATACAAGAAGGCCGCCGAAAGGCAACGCTTTATCGAGCATGCCGGCACCGTGCTGGCATCGACGCTGGACGTTCGCGAGGTTCTCGAAAAGATCACCGAGCTCTGCGTGCCTGCGTTGGCAGACTGGTGTCAAATCCAAGTGCTTGGCCCGGACGATCGCCTCGTCGTCGCAGCGGTGCAGCATCGCGATCCCGAGCGCCGTGCAGCCCTCGACCGCGTCGTCGGCCGCCAGGTGCTGGCGCTGGATGCAACGTTCGGGTCGCCTGCCGTGCTCCGCACCGCCAAGGCGCGTCAGCTCGATTCCGACCAAGTGTTGCACGCGGTGCGCGAGAACGTTCACAATCGCGCCGATCAGCGCGCGTACGAGGAAGCCGGTTTAGGCACGGCGCTTATCGTTCCACTCGTCGCACGCGGCGAATCGCTCGGGACCCTGCATCTCGTCAACATCGATCCGACCGCGTTCCATCCCAAGGAAACGATTGCGGTCGCTGAGGATCTCACGCGACGCGCGGCGATGGCCATCGATAATTCCCGGTTGTATCAGCGCGAGCATCGCGTCGCGACGGCGCTGCAGGAGGCGATGCTGCCGGCAAGCCTCCCCCATCATTCACAGCTCGAGTTCAGCTATGCATATCGTCCGGCCGAACGCGAATCTCAGGTCGGTGGCGATTGGTACGATGCCTTTTCCGTCGCGCCGAATCAAATTGCCGTTTCCATCGGAGACGTCGGTGGCCACGGTTTGGGCGCGGCGGTCGCGATGAGCGAAGCGCGCCAGGCTCTGCGGCTCGGTGCGCTCGAAGGCTTGGCGCCTGCGGATCTGTTACATCGCGTCAACTTGACGCTTAGCTTGAACGAACGCCAGCCGATCATCACGGCAATTTTCGGCATCGTCGATCTCGAGCGCGCGACATTCACGTATTCGTGCGCGGGACATCCGCCGCCGGCTCTCGCGACGCTCGATCGCGAGGCTCGCTATCTTGCGGGCGGAGGAATCCCAATCGGCGTCTTGCGCGACGCCGCGTTCCCGACCCATGAAGTACGGCTCGAACCGCACTCGACGTTGCTTCTCTACACCGACGGCCTCATCGAATTTAGCCGCGATATTGCGACGGAGAGCGACCGTCTCTTAGACGGCTTGCGCAACCGCGTGCAAGATCTATTGCCGGACGGCGCTGAAGCGCTGCTGCGTTACATGCTCCACAAGCGGCAGGTCGACGATATCGCCGTTCTCGTCGCGACCTGGCTGCCGCAGACGCAGGAGCCGATCGCGCTGACATTGCCGGCCGTTCCGGAATCGGCGCGGATTGCGCGCCGCATCGCGGATCGATTTGCGCGCGCCGCAAAACTCTCAGAGGAGCGCGGGCTCGATTTGGCGCTTGCGATCGGTGAAGGCGTCGCAAATGCGGCGGAGCATGCGTACGGCGGCAGCGAGGGTGCGATTTCGATTAGGATCGCGGCGCAAAACGGCAGCGTAGCCGGCGTCATCACCGACAGCGGGCGATGGCGCGAAGGGTCGCCGAAGCTTGATCGCGGCCGCGGACTCGAGATCGTGCGCGCGGTTGCGAAGCGCGCCGAGATCGAGCATTTGGCGACGGGAACGCGGTTGTCGTTCGAAGTATAAAATTTCCCAGAATTTTGCCGTAAGTTTGCCCCTCCGGGGACCGGGTAGATTGCGGGCACGATGGGCTTTGAACGTTGGTTGGCGCGCGCATGCTTCGCAACCGCCATTCCGGCGATTTGCCTGCTCGCGTCGTGTGGTTCGAAGCCGCCACCGCCTGCGCCGTCTCCACCTCAAGTCCCGACTGCAAAGGCTCAAAACGGTACCGTTCGTCCGACGATGACGCTGGCCGGGTTCGTCGCGCCGGCGCAGAGCGTCGCGATCACGAGCACGCTAGCCGAGCCCGCAGTCGCCGTAAACGTGCAAGAAGGCGACCGCGTCCACCAGGGCGAGGTGCTTGCGGTGCTTCGCACTTCCGATTTATACGCCCAACTGGCTTACGATCTTCAAAATGCGGCGGCGAACAACGCGGTGAAGTCGCAAAACGTCTATCAAGGCCAGCTCAATATCACGCAAGGTTACGACGCGCTGAATCAAGCGCGCGCCAATTTGAAATCTGCCGAGGCAACTCTGGCGAACGCGCAGCGCGATCTCGCGCGGTACGAGCAGCTCTACAGCCAGGGCTACGTCAGTCAGCAGCAATACCAAACGCAGCAAACGACGGTCGAGAACGACTCGCAGGCCGTTCGCAACGCTCAAGCTGCGGTTCGAAGCGCCGCAGCAAACGTCACGACGAACGGTACGTTGCAGAATGGGCTCCAGGCGGCCAAGATCGCGCAAGCGCACGCGCAGGCCCAGGCGAATATCGCGCAAGCTGACCAAACTCGCGTCAGCATCGGCAGCGCAACAATCGCGTCGCCCATCAACGGCATCGTCGTCAACCGCAATCTCAACATCGGCGAGTATCCGGGAACGCGGCAGATCTTTACGCTTCAAGAGGAAGACTACGTCTACGCGATCCTCAGCGCGTCGGCGGCGCGCATCTTTCAAATTCCGGTCGGCGCCCCGGTGAACGTCTCCGTGCACGGAATGCCGCAAAAGTTCGCGGGTAAAGTCGCTGCCGTACTCGATCAGCTCACGCCCGGTTCGACGAACTTTGCGATCAAAGTGCGCATTCCGAATCCGACGGGCGTGCTCCGGTCGGGAGTTACCGTTTCGAGCACGATAGCACTGCGCCCGGTCTCCGGGACGACGATTCCGTCCTCGTCATTCTTAGACGAGAATCACAATACCGTCATGGTCGTCGAGCCGAACGACGTCACGAAGATTACCGACGTCACGGAGAGCGCTACGAACGGAAGTACGTCCGTCGTCAGCGGTTTGGCGCCGGGTTCGACCGTCGTTTCGAACGGCCAGCTAGGCCTCGCCGACGGACAAAAGGTCGCCGTCCGGGGGTCTCCCTAGATGTGGCTGACGCGAATCTTTCTCCAGCGTCCGACGCTGGTGTTGGTATTGATCGCGTTCATCTTCATCGCCGGCTACATCTCACTTAAGAGTCTCGTTACGCAGCAGCTCCCGAACGTCGAGAAGCCGGTCATCTCGGTTCGCGTTTCCTATCCCGGCGCGTCGACGACGGAAATGCGCGACAGCATCGTCATCCCGATCGAGAATCAAATCGCCGGAACGCCCAACTTGCAGACGATCGACTCGAGCGTCCAGTCGGGAGCGGCGTCGATCTCCTCGACGTTTGCATTGACCTCGGATCCATATACCGATCTCGTGTACGTGCAGAAAGCGCTGCAGCAAGCCGGACGCTATTTGCCGACCAACCTGGTTCCACCGACCGTCGGTCTGGCGGATCCCTCGGAAACGGTCGTGGTCACGATCGGCGTGACGTCGAAAACGCTGAGCCCGTCGGCGCTTTCGTTACTGATTACGGGCGTGCTCGTGCCCGATTTGGAACAAGTTCCGGGAATTTCCAACGTCCAGGCATTCGGTACGGTCACGCCGGCCTACGAAGTGACGGTGGATCCGCGCGTTCTCGCGGGCGACGGTCTGACGATCACCGACATCGTCAACACGATTGCCGCGAACAACGTGCATCTTCCGGGCGGAACGCTGTGGGGAAGCACGCGCCAGACCGCCATCGACGTTCTCGCGAACATCACGGGACCGAAATCGATCGGCGATCTGCTCGTCCAGGCTGCGCCTGGGACTTCCGGCGTCTCGGCAACCGCGCAAAACCCGATCGCGACGTCGGGCACGACCAATCCGTGGACGACGCTTGCGCCGTCGCGGCGCGTGGCGGACGTTGCAAGCATTGCGACCGGTCAGGAGCCGCAAACGTCGTTCGCCGCCGTCGATGGCAAGACGAGCTTTTTTCTCGCAATTCAAAAGAGCGCGGACGCCAGCGAAGTCACCGCCTCAAACAACATCCTCGCCGCATTGCCCGGATACGAAAAGCGATTTCCGCGGCTGGCCTTCACCGTCGTCAACGTCCAATCAAAATATACGCAGCAGCAGCTCGACTCGGTAATTCGCACGCTCCTCGAAGGCATTGCGTTCATCGCCGTGGTCATGCTGTTCTTTCTGCGCTCGTGGCGCAATGCGGTAGTCGTCGTCATCGCGATCCCGACATCCCTCGCCGTCACGCTGGCAGGGATGAAGCTGATGAACTACACGATCGATACCGTCTCGCTGCTGGCGATGACGCTCGCCATCGGCATCTTGATCGACGACTCGACGGTCGTACTCGAGAACATCGAGCGTCATCGTGACGAGCTCGGTGAGACGCCGGTTCGCGCGGCGATCACGGGTCGAAGTGAGATCGGCATGGCGGCGATGGTCCTCACGCTCGTCGACGTCGTCGTGTTCTTGCCGATCGCGTTCTTGAGCGACCAAGTCGGACGGCAGCTCGCTGAATTCGGCATCGTCGTCACGATTGCAACGCTGACGTCGCTCTTCGTCTCGTTTACGATCACGCCGGCCATGGCGGGGCTTTGGGCGCTACGCTCCAATTGGAAGCCGCCGAAGTTCATCGACAAGTTCGACGATTTCTTCACGCGCCTGCGAACGTGGTATCACGATCGTGCGTTGCCGTGGGCACTGGGACGACCGTGGACGGTCGTCGCGATCGCGGGCGGCACGTTCGCTATCGCGATCCTCGCTATCGTCTTCCGCGTTGTCGGCGAGGAGTACATTCCGGCGCAAGACATGGGCCAGCTCTTCGTACAGCTCACGTTCCCCGTCGGCACGCCGATCGCGAAGACGACGCAAGCGACGGAGAACGTCGAGGCGCAGCTCCTCAAGATTTCCGATCTGCAAGCCGAGACGCGCGTGGCGGGAGCTTACGCCGCGAGTTTCGGCGGATACGTGGCACAAAGCAACGTCGCACAGATCCAGCTCTTTCTCAAAGCGAACCGAAAGCAATCGACAAATTATTGGGTCGGCCAAGCTCGTCGCATCGCGCAGCGTTATGGAGGCGGTGCGAAGACCGTGGTCATTCCGTCCACGGGAACGAAGGGCGGTAATACGCAACCGATCGACGAGCTCGTCAGCGACGTCACGGGCGGCGATCCGACGGCGGCCGCCGAGAAGGTGATGCAAGCGCTGCAACAAACGCCCGGCGCGACGAACGTCAACAGCTCCGCGAGCGCACTTGCCCCGCAGGTCAACGTCGTCTTCAATCGCGAGGCCGCGCGTTCGCTCGACATGTCGATTAGCGATGCCGCAAATGCGGTCAATGCGGCGTTCGCGGGCGCGCTTCCGACACAAGTCATCACATCGCAAGGCATCATGCAAGTGCAGGTGATCTATCCGCTCGCCGATCAGCGCGATCTCTCAGAGGTAGAAGCTATTCCGATTCGCGCGCTCAACGGCAACGTCGTGACGGTCGGCGACGTTGCGGCGCTACAATGGGCCCCGACGCTGCCGCTCATCACGCGGGAAAATCGGCTCACGGTCATCCACGTCAACGCAAACATCGCACCGAACACGTCGCTTGCCAACGTGCAAGCCGCATTCCAGCAGCGATTGCGCGCGTTGAATCTCCCCTCCACGATCCGAGTCGCGCCGTCGGCGCAAGGTCAGCAGTCGCAGATGGCCGAGACGCTCAGCGACATCGGCCACTCGATGATCCTCTCGCTGATTTTCGTCTTTCTCTTGATGGTGGCGCTCTATAACAGCTACAGCTCGCCGTTCATCATCATGTTTTCCGTTCCCGTGGCCGCGGTCGGCGCGGTGGTCTCGCTCATCATCACGCACCAGACGCTGAATCTCTTCTCGTTAATCGGTTCCATGCTGCTGATCGGTCTCGTGGCGAAGAACGGCATCCTGCTCGTCGATTACGCCAATACGTTGCGCCGGCGCGGCTACACCAAGATCGATGCGATCGTCGAAAGCGGCAAAACGCGATTCCGGCCGATCATGATGACGACG